>PMOU01000296.1:0-518 GCA_003161205.1 Actinomycetota bacterium
TCGGTGCCGCGGTGGGCGCCGCCCTGCTCCCGGCCGTGGCCGAGGGCGTCAGCGGCGGGGTTTCCGGCGACCGCGCCGCGATGCTGGCCGCCGCCGTCGCCGCGCTGGCCGCCACCGTGGTGGCCTGGCGCGCCGCCCGCCTGGTGCCGGCCCGCGCCCGTACGGCCAGCTAAGGTCCCGACCCCGATACAAGATCTTGGGCCGAACGGTCCTGGTGCCTCTCCTCAGCACCCGCGGAAGTGACCCCTGGTGCATGATGGACAGGTGCCACTCTTCAGCTTTGAAGGCCGCGAGCCGACGGTCAGCCCGCAGGCGTGGATCGCGCCTACGGCCACCCTGGTCGGGGACGTGCGCGTGGAAGCCGAAGCATCGGTCTGGTACGGGGCCGTGCTGCGGGCCGATTTCGGGCCCATTATCGTGCGGCGCGGTGCGAACATCCAGGACGGTTCGATCCTGCACGGGGGCGACGACCCGGTCACCGAGATCGGCGAGGGTGCGACCGTCGGTCACCTGTGCGT
>PMOU01000296.1:528-8768 GCA_003161205.1 Actinomycetota bacterium
CGGCATGCTCGCCGTGGGCGTCCCGGCACGGGTCGTCGGGGAGGTCGGCGGCGGGGCCAAGATGTGGGTAGACACCAATCCCGGCGCCTATCGTGACCTGGCCCGGCGTCACGCGGCCGGGATCCGGCCCGTCGACCACTAAGAGCCCCAGCCGCCCGGGCGCGCGTCCGGCTCTAGTCGCCGGGCGGCGTGCCCGGACCGGACTCCGCGAGATACGCCCGGATGACGGCGGCGAAATCGGGGTCCGGGGTCAGGCCGAGCCGGGTCGCCCGTTCGGCGTGGACCCGGGCGGGCCAGCTCGTTACGATCCGGGCCACCGCCGGGTCAGGGANNCCGGATCGGAAGCCGTGGCCGCGCACAGCAGCGCGCCGATGGCCTTGGCCGGCGACGCGAGCGCCACTTCGGTGCCCCGGTCGACCGGGCAGGTTGCCCGCTGCCCGGCGAGCGGCTCCCGGATGATGCCGGACAAGAAGCCTGACGCCGCGGCGTTGGGCCGTCCGGGCCGCACGCTGATGGTCATCAGCCGCACCGCCCGGCCGGTCAGGAATCCCTTCCGCGTGTAGTCGGCCAGCAGCTGCTCGCCGATGACCTTCTGGATGCCGTAGCTGGTCTGCGGGTTGGGCAGGGTGTGATCGCCGATGACCGGGGGGAGCGGGTGTTCTTCTGATCCCCCGAAGACGGCGAGCGAGCTGGCGTAGACCACCACCGGGCCCGAGCCGAGCGCGCGGCAGCCCGCCAGCAGCGACTCGGTGGCGCGCAGGTTGGCCCGGATGCCCAGATCGAAGTCCGCTTCGCACTCCCCGCTGACCGCCGCGGCCAGATGGAAGACCACCTCGGCGCCGGCGAGCGCACCGGGCGAAGCCACGGGATCCAGCACCTCCCCGAGGTCGCCGCGGACCACCGCCACCCGCGGGTCGGCGGCCAGATCGGCCGGGACCGGAGCCTGGTCGATGAGCGTCACCCGGGACAGCGGCCGCGAGCCGGCGCCCGCCACGTCCAGCGAACCCGCCGCCAGCAGTTCCCGGGCCAGCCGCGAGCCCAGGAAACCGGCCCCCCCGGTTATCACCACGTTGACCACGGTGCCTCCATCCCAGTCACCGTGATCCTAAAGCTAGCGGCGATCCCGGAGCCAGCGACCTCAGACCGCCACGAGCAGCAGCCGGCTGGCCATCGCGGTCGACGCGGCCAGGCTGTCCAGCAGCAGCCCGCGCGCCACCGGATCATGGCGGACCGCCCACAGCAGGAGGCAGTTGTTCCAGGCCATGTCCCTGGCACTGTTGATCGTCCAGTTGCCGATCAAGGTGGCGACGGCACACAGGTGCTGATCGACGGCGAGTTCGGGCGCTGATTCGAATGACTGCCGGACGGACTGCTCTTCCGCATCCAGCAGCTGGTCTACCTTCTGGTAGTCGGCGAAATGCGAGTCGGCCTGGGGCTCGGTGGCCAGTGCCGTACACGCGTTGACCATCGCGACCGGCAGGTCGTGATTGATGTGGGCGTTCATGCCTGCCAGCGCGAACTGGACCGGCTCGATCCCCGGCACGGCGCGCCGCTCTACCAGCGGCCGCCAGGCCAGCGGGACGGCGGCCGGATTACCGGCCAGCTCGGCCGCGCCGAAGTACAGGTTGGCGAAGGCCACGTCCAGCTCGGTCATGAACGCCGGGTCGGCGAAAAGGCCCTGCCCGAGCTGGCTGTCCACCTGCCTGGTGACGTCCAGGTACATGCGGTTGAAACACGCGAGCCCGTCTGCGGCGGGAAGCGCCGTCGCCATGGCCTGCATGCGCGTGATCGCCTCGGCGATCGTAGTCACCGGCGCGTCCATGGCTGGCAAAGCGGCTGACATGCCCGTCACTATACGATCCTCGGGGCTGACCGCCACCGACGATGAGCTCATTGCCGCCGAGATACGCTCGCAGTAACCGCGGGAGGCTCAGTCATGGACAAGGATCTGGCCGGCCAAGTCGTCGATATCGCCCAGCGCGTGGTCGCCAGCGGCGCGATCTCCGCGAACGGGCACGGCAACGTAAGCGTGCGCGTGCCGGGCGCGGAGGAGATGTACTTCACCGCGGGCCCGTCGCTGCGGAACCACCCCGCCTCGGCGGTGGTCCGGGTCGGGCTGGACGGAACCCTGCTGGAGGGCGAGCTGCCGCCGATCCAGGGTGCCGTCGTGGCCATGCACACGGCCATGTACGCCGATCATCCCGACATCGGCTGTGTCCTGCACACGCACTCGCCCTACGCCACCGCCTACGCGGTCGCCGGCCGTCCGATCGGATGCTGGGTAGAGGCCCTGGCGATGTTCGGCCTGGCCGCCGGGGTGCCGGTGTCCGAATACGGGCCGCGCGGCTCGGCGCAGGCGATCGCCGGCATCCGGGCCGCGATCACCCCGGGAGTCCCCGCGGTCCTGCTGGCCAATCACGGCGTGCTGGTCTTCCACCGCACCCCCGAGCTGGCCATCCTGGTCGGCGGCGTCGTCGAGGAGGCCGCGCAGGCAGGCATCAACGCGGCCGCGCTGGGCGGCCCCGTCGAGATCCCGGCGGACCTCCGCGCCGCGGCCCTGCAGCGCGCCATGATCTTCGACCGCCAGGGAACGGTGCACGCCTGGCTCCGCTACGGAACGGTACATGTCTAGCCCGGGTGCGAACCTAGCCCTCGCCGTTCTCTTCGGCGGCGACCCCGGCCTGTCAGGATGGTGCCGTGGACGTATTGAGCAGCCGCATTCTGCTGCGGNNCCGCCGACCTGGACCGTAGTCAGCGTTTCTACCGGGACGTGCTGGGTCTGGCGGTCTACCGGGAGTTCGGGTCCCCGGCTGCGCCGGGCGTGGTGTTCTTTCTCGGCTCAGGATTCCTGGAGGTGTCCGGTCACGCCGCGGGCGCTCCCGGAGCCTCGGTCATGATCTGGCTCCAGGTGAGGGATGTGCGCGCCGAGCACGAGCGGCTCGCAGCAGCTGGCGTTCGCGTCCTGCGCGGCCCCCAGACCGAGCCCTGGGGGCTGACCGAGATGTGGATCGAGGATCCAGACGGCGTCCGGATCGTCCTGGTCGAGGTTCCCGCCGATCACCCGATCCGCCGCGACCAGCGATCCGTCGCGCCGCCAGCGTGAGGAATTCCGCGACTCACCGCTCCCGGCTTCGCACCCGCTAGCGTCACCACCGGCACGCCATCTCACCCGTGGTAACGTCCAATAGTCGCTCTGGACCTCGGCGGCTGTAGGCGCTTGCTCACTGCAACGCCGCCGAGATGCTCGGAGCTGTCGATGCTTGGATTGGGTAAGACCAGCACGGCTCGCGCTCGCGCCACGGCCAGCCCGGCCGACAGCGGGCTCATTTACCAGCGTCACGCCGCCGCGCTGTACCGGCAGGCGCTGCTGACTCGCGATGAAGACGGTGCACATCATCGCCTGGCCAAGTCTGTCGTCCNNCGCTCCAGTCGGCTCGCCGCCCGGTCCGGTCGGATCGGCGCCGGGGGGAGCGGCCTCCCGGCGGCGTTGACGACGGCGCAGCTCCCAGCGGTCTTCCGGGCAAGCGGAAGCGCGGATCCCTCGGGCTCGGGGCCGCACTGGGGCTATGGGCGGTCAGATCGCTGCCGGACGCGCGGCGGTATGTAGCAATGAGGAAAATGTAACGACCGCAAGCTGCCATTCTAAGGGCCGAAGTCGAACTTCCGCACGAATAAATCCTCGGACCTGACCACGACGATGGACCATTGGTGTCGATCGAGCAACACCAATGGTCCATCGTCGCCCCTCAAGGGAGGAGCCGGCCCCGCCCTGACGTGCCGGGCGGGGTGAGTGGGATGGGTGGGGTTCGCGGTGCGGCCAGCCCCCGCCGAACGGCCAGCCCCCGCCGAACGGCCAGCCCCCGCGGTGCGGCCCGTCTCCGCCGAGCGGCCAGCCCCGGCCGTGCGCCGCGATGCAGGCGCTGCTGGAAGCTCCGGACCGGCCCTACGCACCGAATTACCGCCGGGATCGGGCCGGCCGGTGCCATGCCCGATGCCGGGCTCGACGATGCTCCGTCTACCCGCCCAGCGCCTGCCGGGCCAGCCGGACCAGTTCATCGGGGCCGACCGGCAGGGCCGCCCCGGCCCCCGCCCCCGCCGGACGCGACTGCGGTCCCGCCGGGCGCGACTCGGGTCGCAGCATCGACTCGGCGATGGCGAACCCGGCCACTTCCTCGTCGTCGCAGTACACCGCGAAATCCGCCCACCGGCTGCCAGGATCGATGCCAAGGTGCTCGATCTCGTAGGTGCTGCCGTCGTGCTCGAAGGCGGCGACGGTCTCACCGGAGCCGAAATCTGCTTCTGCGGCCCGCAGGGCGAGACATTCCTCGCATTCGCACATGCAGGTCTCTCGGGTGGTGGTCATCGTTTGGTCCTCTCCCGCCCTGACTGTGGCCATGTGGCCACAGCTCCGGCCCAGCTCAATCTCATCCACTGCGCTGGCCGCGCTGCCATAGGCCCCGATGCGGCCGAACGCCCCGTTCCGCGCTGATACCTTCCGTCACGGAAGGACGGTATGATCATGTTTCCCCTGGTAGGCCGAGGAAAAGTCCTCTCATAACGATCTACGTACGTGTCCGCAGGAAAGGATTCCTGCCCTCTCATTATCGGCTGCGGAATCCCGCCCTGCGCCGGTTTCGCGGAATACCGCCGCTGATCAGCATGGCATCGTAAGGCAGCGGGTTTCCCCATCAGGCTAAACGGCGACTTAGGCGATTTGGCCTGGTTACCGAGCCCGGCGTCCTTTTTGCGGCCGAAAGCCGCTGCGTCGGCGTATCGGGCGCCATCGGCATTAACCTCCGCCGGAAAGGCCACTATGCAGACATTGGCGAGGAAAGGGACAGTAAGAACGTTGCCGCCGTTTTTGCGCCAGACCCCAGGCCCAGACGGAGGCGGCAGGCGCCAAGCGCCAAGCGCCAAGCGCTATACCCCGCCCGGCTGCGACCGCTGGCAGCCGGGCGTACAGGCGGCTGAGATTGCTCCTACTCCCTCAGGTCCAGGCCGAGGCCGGGATCGGGATGGGGCCGCTCGGTACGAGAGTGGCCACCGAGACGTGCGGCCAGCTGAGCCCGGCGAAGTTCAG
This sequence comes from Actinomycetota bacterium, assembly GCA_003161205.1. The sequence goes on from PMOU01000296.1 coordinate 5,609, forward strand.
CAGGACCTGCTGGGAGTACTGGATCTGCGTTGCCGTCACCGTGATGGAGCGCGGTGCCGTGATGGCGATCGGCGGGTTGACCAGGAACTCGGGCACCGGCTGCCCTTCGGCGCCGGTCTGGGCCGGGACGATCAGCGGCGGCTGGCCGGGTTCGAAGATCGGCACCTGGACGGTGTATTCGACCGTCTCGATCCAGAACTGCGCCGCCATCTGCACAGCATTAGCGTTAGGCGCGGTGGCGCCCTGGTTGCCCAGCAGGAAGGCGATGTTGTCCGTCCCCCCGCCGAACAGGGGAGCGTCTGGGTGGGTGGAAATTTCGATGACGGTCGTGGACTTGATGGTCTGGGACTTGATGTGGTTGCGCAGGAAGGTGTTGGGATCAGACAGCATGGCCTGCGTGATGGTGCCTGCGGCGACGAAGGCAGTCAGGTCCTGCGGGATCCGCGCTGTCTTCTCATCCGTCGCCGTCTGGCTGGGGAACGGCACCTTGTTGCTGGGGTCGCCGATCACGAACGGGGTAATGTCCAGCACCTTGATGTCGGGCGGCCCGGCGACGGAGAACGAGGTTCCCTGGGCCTCGATCGTCGTGCCGTGGGGAATCGACGCCATGCGCACCACCGTCGTCTGCGTGACGGGGGGGTCGGTCGTGGTCGGAACGGCCATCCAGAGCCCTGGCTCGAAGTGGATGCCGACGGGCTGGTTGGGGATGGTGACGTCGCGGATGGTCTGCACGTAGGGGACGCCATTGAGGAGGATGTCCGGCTGGTTCCCCGTGCCCCGGTTGGGAACATCACCCAGACTCGGCGAGAACGACAGGGTCTCCTGCGTCAGGTTCAGTTCGAGCACGTTGTCGCTTCCGGTGACCGGGGTCGGCAGCGTCGTCGGTTTCGCCTGGCTGTCCGGACGGAAGATGGTGTTGAAGCCGCTGCCCTGGAACGTGCCAGTGAAGGCGGTGAGTGGGCCCAGGGAGGCTACCGGCGTGACGGCCGTCCTGGGTGCGGTGAGGTTCGACACTTCCCGGAATCTGAAGCCGCTGGGTACTGAGAAGGCTTTTTCCAGGTTCGTTTCGCTCATGGCTCTCCTTCGTCGGGCTCGTCCGGTCCCCCGTGAGCCCTTGGCGGATCTGCTGCTGGACGGGCATCACCGGTCGAGCTGGCCGGCGACGCCGTCACCTACCACAGAGCGCCCGGCACGGTACCTGATACATCGGCGCGTTGACCGGCCCCCGGAGCCGTTCATCAGCTCGTCCGCTGAGCGGAATGCGGGCGGGTGACTCAGGCCGCCGTCGCGGGGGCCGGATGCGAGCCGGCCTCCTCCGGGCCGCCTCGGCCGGGCCTGGTGCTGGCCGCGTCGGCGTCCCGGATGGACAGCGAGCACGCCATGGCACACAGGCAGATCGCGGCGGCGGCCAGGAAGGCAAGCCGGTACGCGGTGAGGTTGGCCACCGGATGCCCGGCCACCAGGTGAACCGGGCCCACGAGCACGATGACGGTGGTCAGCATGGCCACGCCGACGGCCCCGCCGAACTGCCGGACCGCGTTGAACATCGTCGAGGCCCGGCCCGTTGCCGCAGCAGAGATCGTGGCGAAGGCCGCCGCCTGGACCGGGACGAACACCTGGCCTATGGACAGCCCGAGGGTCAGCATGAGCAGCCGCGCCCACCACAGGCTGGTCTGCGGTCCCAGCAGGGCGAGCAGGCCGATGGATGCGGCGGTGCCGGCCAGCCCGATGGTGATGTGGCGGCGGGGCCCGAGCCTGGGGTACAGCACCCGGCTGGCCAGCTGTGCGCCCCCCATCACGCCGAACGCCTCAGGGAACGTGCTCAGCCCCGAGCCGAGCGCGGACAGCCCGCGGCCATCCTGGTAGTACAGCGAGATGGCGTACAGCGTGCCCAGGAAGGCGACCGACGCCAGGACGATGACCCCGTTGCACGAGCGGAACAGGCGGTTCCCCAGCAGCCGCAGGTCCACCATGGGCGCGGCCGTGCGCAACTCGACGACCACCATGGCCGCCAGCAGCAGTACCCCGGCCGCGATCGTCCCGAGCACCTGCGGCTGATCCCAGCCCAGGTTGGGCCCTTCGGAGACGCCGTACATCGCCAGCCCGAGGCCGAGCCCGGACAGCAGGAAGCCGGCCAGGTCGAAACGGCCGGGCTGCGCCTGCGCGGACTCCCGCAGGAAGATCACGCCGAAGGTGAACGCCGCCACGCCGATCGGCACGTTGACGTAGAACACCCACCGCCAGGACGCCTCGGTGACGAGCAGGCCGCCCAGGACCGGGCCGAGCGCCGGGGCCAACGTGGTGGGGACGGTCAAGATAGCCGAGGCCTTGATCCGCTCCGCGGACGGAAACACGCGGAACAGCATGGCCATCCCGACCGGGGCGAGCATCCCGCCGCCGGCCCCCTGCAAGATCCGGAACGCGACCAGCTCACCGAGACTGGACGCCAGCCCGCACAGCGCCGAGGCGGCGGTAAACACCACGACGGCCGTGAGCAGGACCCGCTTGCCGCCGAAGCGGTCACCGAGCCAGCCGGACGCCGGGATGAACACGGCCAGGCTGACCAGGAAGGCAATCGAGATGCTGTCGACGGCGGTGGCGCTCACCGTGAAGTCGCGGCCGATGGTCGGCAGGGCCACATTGACAATCGTGGTGTCCATGATCGACATGAACATCGCGGCGACGAAGACGACGCAGACCGCTACCTTCTGGCTGATGCGCGCGGCCACTGCCCCCTCCCCGCGGCTCATGAAATCCCGAAATTTCAAACCAAGATCATTTAACCCGGAACGGCGGTGGTGCGTGCATCTAGCCCCCGTACCCCGCCAGCACCCGGCTCCATCCCCCGATCACGTTTTACCTGACGGCGGTGGGTAGGTTCGGCACATGGAATATCGCGCACTGGGCCAGTCGGGTTTGCGGGTGTCCGTGCTCACCATGGGCACGATGACGTTCGGCGGCAGCGGCCCGTTCAAGAACGTCGGGACGACGGACGTGGCGCAGGCCAGACGGCAGGTGGACAGGTGCCTGGACGCCGGGGTAAGGCCCGCGAGGCCGAATACGAGCTGATCCCGCTCGCCGTCGACCAGGGCCTGGGCGTGCTGGTCTGGAGCCCGCTGGCCGGCGGGCTGCTGTCCGGCAAGTACCGCAGGAACCACGA
>PMOU01000556.1:0-1841 GCA_003161205.1 Actinomycetota bacterium
TCCTCGAGAACGTACTGCGGCATCTGCTGCCCGCGCTCCGGGGAGTCGCCGTCGTCCGCCAGCCCGAGAACCCCGGTGAACCTGGTGATCTCCTCGCCCAGGAAGCTCGTGCAGAAGGAGACATCGCGCGACCAGGAGACCGGCAGCGGCGCGGCCGCGCGCAACCGCTGCGCCAGGCCCCACCGCCGGGCGTGCTCCATGGTCCGCGCGTTCAGCGTCTTGGCCCGCGGCCGCAGCCGGGTCGGCTGCGGCCGCGGCTCAACGACCAGGCACTCGACTCCTCGCAGGCCCAGCTCGACCGCGAGCGCGAGACCGACCGGACCTCCGCCGGCGATCAGCACCGGCGTGTCACGAATGGGCAATGTCATGCGACGGGGGCAGCCTGACCCCGCAACGCCATGCACGACTGGGCGAACGCCAGCTGTCCCAAGTCCAGTGCCGCTCCCATCAGGTGATGGTCGATCGAATGGCCGGTGGCGGGCAGGACCGTCGCGGACGCGGGACCGGTAAAGCGGCTTTCGTAGTCGGCCAGCGCCGCTGCCGAGGAATCCCAGAGCGCGTCGTGGGCGGCGAGAACCGTCTGCACGGGCACCTCTACCGCCGCCGCGACGACGCTGAGCCGCTCCCGGGCCCAGACCGGAGCGCGCACCAGCTCGATGAACGGCGTGGGTGCGTAGGAACCGTGCGCGGCGCTCCTGGCGGCTTCGGTGAAGGAACCGGCCGGACCGAACATCACCCCGTCCCGTTCGGCTACCGGAAGATCGACCACACCCGACAGCGGAAGGCCGCCGAGCGCCTCGGCCGCCCCCCCAGCGGGGATACGCGCACCGTTGCCGCTGGTGGCCACGGCGGCCAGCGGCCAGCGNNGGGTGCCGGGCCGCGATCTCGAGGCTGATCATGCCCCCGATGGAGTGACCGGCCAGCACGACGCCCGGCGCCGGCCACAGATCGAGGGCCGCAGCGATGACGTGGTCCAGGATCTCGGCCTGGCGGGCGAAGGTGTTCTCCTCCTCCGGAAGCAAGGTGCTCGTCCCGTATCCCGGACGGTCGACGGTGAGCACGGAGAACCCGTTGCGTCCGGCGATGTCGAGGAAGGATCCCGACGGGCCGCCGGCCACGCCGAAGTATGCACTGGTGTAGGTGCCGCCGTGCAGGGCTACGAGCAGCGGCAGTCCCGGGATCTCGGCGGCCGGGGCGTGGTAGGACACGGCGACCTTGCCACGGCCGGCGTCGATCAGTCTGCGTTCCATGGATCCTTCTTCCTGGATGTTAATCGGAACTCCGCCGCGCCGCCCGGCCGGCCGCGTCAGGCCACGGCGGCGTGCGCACGGCCACGGACGATCTCCTCGTAAACGAGCCTGACGTCCCCGGCCAGGGCCTGCGCAGCCGGCACATCCCGGCCCTGCGCCAGCAGCTGCAGCAGCGCGCCCCCGCGCACCTCCGCCGGCACCTGCTCGCCGCGCGCGGCGATGAGGGCGTGGAAGTGCCGGTAGTTTTCTCCGAAGGACAGCAGGTAGACGGCGGGTGCCCCAGTGACCTGCTCTAGGGCGCTGACCAGATCGTGCGCATGACGGCCGAACGTCGCGGTTTCGGCCTCGTCGAGGCCGGTGAGCTTCTCGGCGTGCCGGCGCGCGCGCAGGAAGAACCAGCCGGGGACCTCGTAGCCGGGGGCCACCTCGGCCGCCCACAGCTCGTCGAGGAACACTCTCGAGGCAGGGTCGGTCCCCTCCATCAGACAGATCAGGCATTCACTGTCGGGCATGTTCACTCCGGGATGCACTCGCGGCACGTGGTGTGGGTTTAGCCGCCCATCAGCACGTCGAGCGGGTTGGGAAGTTCTG
>PMOU01000556.1:1898-2588 GCA_003161205.1 Actinomycetota bacterium
ACGCCGTGGGCGATGCACACCGCCGGGGTGATCCCCTTGTCTCGCAGCATCGTGTAACGATCCAGCAGCGCGTCGATGCTGTCGAAGGTGTAGGCCGAGTGGTGCAGCGAGGCAGTGGTGGCCGTCTTGGCCTGGAACTCGATCGGCGGGTGCAGCAGCGCGATCCGGTGGTGCTCATCGTCGAAGGTCAGGAACGTCAAGGTGGCGTCCTCGTACACGACGTGGGCGTCGAGGACGGTGCAGTACCAGTCGCGCATCGCCTCGTGGCGGGCGGTCTGGAAGACGTTGTGAGCGAACTTGGGCTTGGACATCTCGGTCTCCTCTGGCGGGCTGCTCAGGCGGCGATCGTTTCGGACGTTGCTGCGTACCAGGCACTGAATTGCGCCCGCGGCTGGTAGATGGCATAGATGGCCCGCGGGTCCGGTGAGGACCTGCCCGAGCTCGCCGTTTCCGCGTCGATGGCGCCGCGCACGCCGACCAGCGCGAGGCGGCTTTTGATGCCGGCCAGTCGCATGGCGTGTCCCCTCGTTGGGCTCCTGCGTGCTGCAGGTCACACCGTAATCCTGATATGTGATAACAGTCAAGCCTCCGATATTTTTGATATCGTCGCGCCAGCAGCCACCATCAAGCGGGAGCGGACATGACCGTCGCGTCGGCCAGTTCCGGATCGGTCCGTCCCATCGAGACCCG
>PMOU01000556.1:2735-3064 GCA_003161205.1 Actinomycetota bacterium
TACCAGGATGCAGCCGAGTTCGGCGGCGCCGAGCGCAGCATGGATGACATCTACGACGACCACCGGGCGTTCCACCTGGCATTGCTCGCGCCAGCCGCCTCGGCCTGGGACATCCGCATTCTGATGATGAGCTGGCGGGCGAGCGAACGGTATGTCCGGATCGGTTTCGGGCTGCTCGATCCGGATCCTCGTGAGCACGACCGGCGGCGCGAGGCGCACCAGCTGCTCGTAGCGGAGTTCCGCAGGCGCGACCCCCAGGTCGCCGCCCGGGCCCTGGAAGACCACCTGGCCCATAACGAAGAGCTGGCCCACACCGCACTGTCCGGATC
>PMOU01000284.1 GCA_003161205.1 Actinomycetota bacterium
TGGCTACCAAGCGTGCACCTTCTCCGTCAGGCAGGTGGTTTGACCTGGCCTGACACGCCTCCCGCGGCTGGTCGCGCGTGGGTACCTGGCTGCCGTGCCCGGACGCTCGAGCGCCCGTAACACAGTTGTACGTCGGAATCGTCAGCCTGGAAAGACCCGGGACGTGACCAATTCGTGATCTTAATCAGTCGCGCCGATCACATGCCGTGAGCCAGTGGCTTGCCGGCGCCCCGTCCGCGGCTCGTGCCGGGCGGCCGGCCGCGCATAAGCACAGCTAGGATCGTATACAGCCGTTGTTAGCGGACAGTGTCCGGCGGTCCCGGGGCCCGCGGCACTCGGAGTCTTACATAGTGATACCTGGTAAAAAATCCTTACTATCGAGTAGCGATCTGGTCATAGGCCCTTCTCAGGCCCTGCGGCATATGTTGTAATTCGATTGGCTGAAGCCGCATGAGGGCGCGTGCGGTGATACGCCGCCGGGGGTGATACAGCCCCGGTGGTCGATCCCGGCGCTCTTTGCGGATAGGCTTCATATAAGGACGGCGCCGGCCTCCCCCCCCAGGGCCGGACCGTACACGCGGGCCCCGCTCTCCCCCCCGGCGGGGCCCGCTTCCTTATTTCTTAGGCCCGGTGGCATTTCCCGGGCTCTGTGGCCTGATTTCTTCGGTCGAGCTGTGATGCTTTTGGGGCTCTTGTGCCGGCTGCCTGTCTGGGCTTTTCTGTGTTCGTCCGCGATCGCCGGCTTTGCCGCGCCGGAATGTCCGGCTGGTTACCGGTCATGCCTCGCTTAACCCCTCACTGCACCGAAGGCACGCCGAAGACCCGAAAGGAGTCAAAAGCCCCAAACGACGGTCCGCGTCTAACTATTATTTTCCGTGCCGTTACTTGCGGCGAGAAGGATGTCGAGCAGGGCGACCGCCCCGCGCTTGGACAGCGGGTGGTTGGCGTTCCCGCACTTGGGGGACTGCACGCAGGACGGACAGCCCGCCTCGCAGTCACAGCTGGCGATGGCTTGCCTGGTCGCGCGCAGCCAGTCCGCGGCGGCGCCGAAGCCGCGCTCGGCGAAGCCCGCGCCGCCGTCATGGCCGTCATAGACGAAGACCGTGAGCCGTCCGGTCGCGGGATGCAGGTCGGCCGACACGCCGCCGACATCCCAGCGATCGCAGGTGGCGAAGAGCGGCAAGAGGCCGATCGAGGCATGTTCGGCGGCGTGCGCGGCCCCGCCGAGGTCGACGCCGGCGGCGGCGAGACGTTCCCGCTGCCCGGCGGACACGGTCCACCAGAAGGCCCGGGTCTGCAGGTGGCGCGGCGGCAGGTCAAGCGGCGTGTCGCCGAGCAGGGCGCCGGTGTCGGCGCGGCGCCTGCTGAAGCTGACGACCTGCCGGGTCACCTGCACGTCGCCGAAACGGACTTCGGCCTCGCCCCAGCTCAGCTGCCGCAGCTCGCCGCGGACCTCAATCTCGGTCACGTCCTTGGCCGTGGTGGTGTAGCCGGGATCGCCTGGTTCGACCAGGGCCACGCGGTCGGCGAGATCGAGCCGCCGCACCAGGTAACTGTCGCCCTGGTGCACGTAGACGGCGCCGTCATGGACGATCAGCTGGGCGGAAGGCTCGTCCACCGTGCCGACCAGCCGGCCGGTCGCTTCTTCCACGACGCGGACCGGGGCCAGGCCGGCCCCGCGCAGGCCCACGGCCCTGGCCGTGTCGCGGCGCATGCTGAACCAGCTCCCCTGCCGTTTGCGCAGCCGCCCTGACTGGGTGAGGTCGGCGACGACCTGGCCCGCCGCCGGCCCGAAGATATCCAGATCGGGCTCGGTCAGGGCCAGTTCAGCGGCTGCGGCGCACAGGTGCGGAGCCAGCACGTACGGGTTGTCCGGGTCCAGGACCGTGGCCTCGACCGGATGGCGCAGCAGTATCTCGGGGTGCCGCACCAGGTAGGTGTCGAGGGGATCGTCGCGGGCGATGAGCACCGCGGCCGCGGACTGGCCGCTGCGTCCGGCGCGGCCGGCCTGCTGCCACAGGGAGGCCCAGGTCCCCGGCCAGCCGGCGATGAGGACGGCGTCCAGGCCGGTGATGTTGACGCCAAGCTCCAGCGCGGCGGTGGTGGCGAGACCGACCAGGCTCCCGTCGGACAGCGCCGCCTCCAGCCGGCGCCTGTCCTCGGGCAGGTACCCGGAGCGATACGCCGCCACCTTCGCCTCGTCGGCGCCGAGCCATCTGCGGGCCGCCAGCGCGACCGCCTCGGCCCCGCGCCGGGACCTGATGAAGGCCAGCGTCTGGACGTCCTCGCCGACCAGCCTGCCGAGCAGATCCGCGGCCTGGGAGGTGGCCGTCTGGCGCAGCCTGGCCCCGCCCTCGCCGCGAGCCTGCGTCAGCGGCGGTTCCCAGAGCGCGAAGGCGAGCGGTCCGCGCGGCGAACCGTCGTCGGTCACCACCTCGGCGTCGAGCCCGGTGAGCAGCCTGGCGCAAGCGCCGGGAGCGCCTGCCGTCGCCGATGCGAGCACGAACACCGGCCTGCGCACCACGCCGGGCCCGGCGTGATGCGCCACCACCCGGCGCAGCCGGCGCAGGACGTGGGCCACGTGCGAGCCGAAGACGCCCCGGTAGCCGTGGCACTCGTCGATGATCACGTAACGCAGCCGGCTGAAGAAACCCGACCAGCGCGCGTGCCCGGGCAGCAACGCCCGGTGCAGCATGTCCGGAGTGGTGAGCAGGTACCTGGCGTGGCTGCGTGCCCAGGCCCGCTCGAGCCTGGTCGAGTCGCCGTCGAACGTCGCGGCCTGCACGCCGGGCAGGCCGAGGGAGCGGATCGAGGCGAGCTGGTCGGCGGCCAGCGCCTTGGTCGGAGTGACATAGAGCACAGTCTCGCCCGCCAGCACCGACGTGAGGGCGGGCAGCAGGTAGCCGAGCGACTTGCCCGACGCGGCGGCGGTGGAGATGATCACGTTGCGGCCGGCCTGGGCATGCGAGGCGGCGACCGCCTGGTGAATCCAGGGGGCACTGATGCCACGGGCGCCGAAGGCGCCGATGATCTCGGCCGGTACCCACTGTGGCCAGGGAACTTCGCGACTGGCCCGGGCCGGGATGTGCTCCACATGGACCGGCCGCCCGGCTTGCGCGTCGTTCAGCAGGATGCCGAGAGCGCGATTGCCCGCCCCGGCGGGCATAGAACCGTCCGGAGCGGGCATGGTAACGGTTTCGGCAGGAGCGATGGCGAGGCGCCCGGCGGGAAGTTCCGGCGGGAATGTCAGGGGTCCCGCCGGGGCAGCGGGCGTTATCGTCGACACAGGATTTCAGTGTGTCATCCGTTGGGGGATGCTCGGAGGCCTGATTTCGTATAGACATGACACCAGAGCGTGGTTGAATGCCGCAGAGGAGCACGCCCTGGGCTCTGGCTAGGTAGCCCGCGCTTCCGGGGCGGGACGTTTGAGATGACGCCTTGTAGGCGCTGGAGGATTTTGTGGATCTGAAGCTGGGTCACTACAACAAGGACGGCATCGAGGTCGTCGACGTCGAAGGCGAGATCGATGTCTACACGGCGCCGCGGCTCCGTGAGCTGCTCATCGATCTGGTCAACAAGAACAACTATCAGCTCGTCGTCAACATGGAGAAGGTTGAGTTCCTTGACTCCACCGGTCTCGGCGTGCTGGTCGGCGGGCTGAAGCGAGTGCGGGCCCACGACGGCTCCCTGGATCTGGTGTGCACGCAGGAGCGGATACTCAAGATCTTCAGGATCACCGGGCTGACGAAGGTTTTCGGTATCCACGAGACCGTGGACCAGGCCATCGCGGCCAAGAAGCTAGAGAAGTAACGCCGTCGAGCCTCAGCTGATGGCCACCGTCGAAGTGACGTTCACGCCGCTGCCCGCGCACGTTCGTACCGCCCGGCTCGTTGCCACCGCGGTCGCGCGGCGCAGCGGCGTGGACGAAGCGCTGCTTGATGAGGTGCGCCTGGCCGTGGGCGAGGCCTGCTCGCGCGC
>PMOU01000410.1 GCA_003161205.1 Actinomycetota bacterium
AGCGCCGCCAGCCCGAGCACCAGGCTGAACAGCGCCGCGACCGGCACCCCGCCAGGCCGCCACAAGCCGAACAGCACCAGCAAGGCCAGGCACACCGAAACCGCGCACCACGTCACGGCGCGGGAGCGCGGCCGATCCAGGCCAGGGACCTGCTTCCGGCTGTCCCGGATCCGCATCAGGGCCCCCTTTCTCACGGCCGCTGTCAGGGACCATCCTGGGGCCGGGCGCGCCCCCGTGATCCGGCGTCCCGAGGCCCGCCCTCCCGTAACGGACAACGGCCGCGCCGGGTCGCGGGTTCACGTGCCGTCATGGCAGAGCCTCACAAGCCCTGCGGCGCGACCACGGGTCACGGATCAGGAGGCGCTGGCCGCCTCCTACCATCGCCACATCCGGCCCGGAGCACTACGGTTGCGCGGCGGCCGCGATCTAGGCTGCCGGGGCGAAGGATCCGTTCTCAGGACATCGGCACCGCTAGCCCAGCGTCACATCGAGTGACACAACAGCCAGGGAGAACGCGCACAGTCCCGCCGTTATGCGCGTGTCTCAGGTAGCGTCCTTGATGGTCGCTGGCCGCCCGATAAAGGTCGTTCTGGGCGCGTGTTGCGACCTGCTGTAATCGGGCCTCGGGGGCGGAGTGTCCTCGGCCTGCTGGGAGATGGTCCTGGGCCGGACAGCGCCCGGTCTTAAGCCTGTACCGGGGATTTTGCGACCGTGATGTGCGCGGCCCGGTCCAGCAGCGGCTGGCAGCGCAGGCGGTGGCCGATGTCGAGGGCCTCCTCGACGGCCGCCGCGGCGTCGGCGTTGCCGACGCGGGCGAGGTACTCGGCGTGGTCAAGCAGCCCGTGGGCGAGGTGGTACAGGGTGCTTCGCTCGCGCAGGCTGGTGACCGCTGCGCTGAACGCTGCCTCGGCGATCTGGTTGCCATCGCTGGCGGCCACGTGGGCGCGGACCAAGTCGCGTTCGGCCCGCAGCATGGGTGCCAGCTGCCCTGGCTGGTAAGCGTCGAGCAGTGCGAGCAGCTCGCTGATAGCGGCGGTGTCGCCCATCGCATGAGCGGCTCGGGCGGCCAGCGGCCAGGCCCAGCGCATGGCACCGTCGCTGATCCCCAAACCGTCCGTATGGCCCAGTACCGCGAGCGAATGGCGAAGCGCATCCTCCTGCTGGCCACGTGCAGCGGCGGTGAAGGCCTCCGCAAGGCTGACAAGGGCCTGATCTTGGGGATCCTCGCTGGCGCGGAGGTCCTGCAGTCCGGCAAGCATGGTCTCGGCTGTGCCGACGTCGCCGTGCAGGGCCGCCAGCAAGCCCCGCGCGACGGTGAGATGCTCTATATCTGCCAGCGCGTCGGCCTCCGCCGCCCGGGTGAGCTCGGTCTCGGCGGCGTCCCAGTCGCCGAGATCTCTCAGGAAACCGGCGAGGTTCGTGATCGCATAGGCAAGAAACACCCGGGCGCCGGCCTGCCGGAGGTGTCCGACGGCGCGGCGTGCGGCATCCGCTGCCTCGGCCGGGTCGCTGGACGCTAGCACGTCAGCCAGGTTGAACAGTGCGCGTCCCCGGGTGAAGTTATCGCCGGCCCGGTCGGTGAGCCGCACGCTCTCGCGCAGGTAGGCGACCGCCTCGGGCCGCCGCTCCACCGTGGCGAGGTAGATCCCCCGGATCTGCAGCAGGTCGCAGAGCTGGCCGCCGCCGATGTCGAGGGCCTGACCGAGGATGAGCGCCTCGGCGGTGAGCCGGTCGGCGTCCGGCGACCCGGCGAACACCTCCAGCGCTGCAAGCTCGGTCAGGGCGCGTATCGTGTCGGTGTCCGGATCGGCCCGCAGCACCTCCACCGCCGCGGTGAGCTGGTCGCGGGCTTCGGCGTGACGGCCCCAGGCGCGCAGTGCCCGGCCGGCGATCGCCTGGGCGCGGGCCGCAGCCCGGACTTGGCCCCGCTCCAGATTATCGTCCCTGGCGTGGCCCGCATGCTGGACGGCGGTGGCCCAGCTGGAATTGTGCATGGCCGCCTGCGCGGCGCGCTCCCACAGCACGGCCGCGGATTCCTTCCGGTCGGCCGGGTCTGGTTGGGTAAGTCCGGCGGCGGTAGCGTAGCTGGCGGCGGCCCGGCCAGGGGCGCCAGTGCGCTCGGCGCGCTCGCCCGCCCGGACCAGCGCGCCGGCGGCGTGCTCGCGGATCTGGATGGCGTCAGGATCATCGGGAACGGCGGCAAGGGCATCCAGGTAGTGGCGGGCGATGACGTCGGTGACTTCCTCCCCGTCGCCGGCGAACGCGGCGCGCAGGTGCGCGGCTACGGCGAGGTGGAGGGTCTTGCGGTCGCGGCGGGACAAGGTGTCGTAGGCGACCTGGCGCAGCATCTGCTGGGAGAAGCCGTAGCTGCCCCGCTCCGGCGACAGCGGGTCCGCGGACACCGACAGGACCTCCCGGCGTACCAGCTCGGCCAGTGCCGCCCGTACCGACGGCTCGTCCTGCCCGGACACCGCGATCATGGCCTCCGCGGGGAAGCTGGTACCCAGCACCGCCGCCTCGGCGACCAGTCGCCGAACGCCCGGGTCCAGGGCATCGAGCCGGGCGGCCAGTAGCGCGTGCAGGCTGTCTGGCACGGCCAATTCCCCGACGTCACCGACGAGGCGGTACACGCCTTCAACCGGCCGGACGATGTCCCGGTCGATCAGCGAGCGGATCGTCTCCACAGCGAACAACGGCACCCCTTCGGCCTGGCTGGTGATCGCCGCCCGTGCAGCCGCGGGGATGCCAGGTACGAGGGCATCCACCAGCTTGTTCATCGACGCCGCATCCAACGGGTCCAAGGTGAGCATGCTGCGATTGCGGCCCGCGCCGAAGCCAGCCCGGGCCTGACCTAGCTCTGGCCGGGCGAATACCAGCACGTAAACCGGCAGATCCCGGGCCCAGTCGATAAGGTAATCGAGGAAGTCGAGCAAGCCGCTATCGGCGTACTGGGCGTCCTCGACCAGTAGCACCACCGGGTTCCCGGCCGCCAGGTGCTCAAAGAACAGCCGCCAGCCGGCGAACAGCTCCTCTCGCGACAGTGCGCCCCCGTTATCTCCCGCGAAACCTGCGCCCAGCAGCCGTCCCAGGCGCGGCCCGATATAGGCCCGCTCGCCCGGATCGGGGATGAACTGGTTCAGGCCGGCGGCCAGCTTGGACGCCGCGGTGTCGGCCGGGTCTTCCTCGGCGATGCCCAACCGCTGCCGGATCATCTCGGCCAGCGCCCAGAACGCTACCCCTTCCCCGTAGGACAGGCACCGGCCCCGATGCCACCACACCTGCGCCGCTAGCCCGTCGACGTACTTCTCGAANNAGCCGGGACTTGCCCACCCCGGCAGGACCGGACACCAGCACCAGCCGCGGCACCTTGCGTTCGGCGGCGGCGTGAAACAGGTCCTTGATCGTGCGCAGCTCCGCGTCCCGGCCGGTCAGCGGCGCCTCCAGGCCGTCCACCCGCTGCGACCCGCCTACCGCCGACAACACCCGGGTGGCCTGCCACAACTGATGCGGCTCGGCCTTGCCTTTCAGCCGGTGCAACCCGGCATCGGCAAACCCGATCGCACCAGCGGCCAGCCGGCGTGTCGCCGCATCTACCAGCACCGACCCGGGTCCGGCAGCCGACTGCACCCGAGCCGCAGTGTTCACCGCATCCCCCGCCACCATGCCCTCGCCGACTGCGCCCAGGCTGACCGCGACCTCGCCAGTTACCACTCCCGCGCGTGCGGCCAGTCCCGGCGCCTTGGCCTCTGCCCCGAGTTCGGCCACCGCGGCTACCAGATCCAGCCCGGCCCGCACCGCCCGTTCCGCATCTCCCTCAGTTGCCGTCGGTGCTCCCCAGACCGCCATCACTGCATCGCCGATGAACTTCTCCACCGTCCCGCCGTACCGGCCGATCATCTGTCGCGCAACCGTGAAGTAACGGGACAGCAGCTCACGGACCGCCTCAGGATCCCGCGCCTCCGACAACGGGGTGAACCCCACCACGTCACAAAACAGCACCGAGCACACCCGCCGCTCCGTTACCGGAGAGGCCGGCCCCGCACCGACCGCGGCTGACGACACCGAGCCAGCTACCGGCGGCGCGACTCCTGCCCCAGCAAGCGCATGCCCGCACGCCGGACAGAAACGGTCACCCGGCGGGACAGGCTCACCACACGCGGGGCACACCAGCAAAGGAGCGCCGCAATCACCGCAAAACCGGTCGCCATCCTCCCGGGACACCCCGCAACGCCAACACGTCACCACCAGGCATTTATACCTCGGCCAGGCGCATTCAGCTACGTAACCGCCTCCCGGCCCCAATGTGCCAAGTCTGCCGACCTGGCGCACGCTCAGACTCAGGCGATCCGCGTGCGGGCTGTTGTCAGCGTGGTCGACGGGTCCTTCCGGCCGCTCGACTAGGCGATCAGGTCGGCCGCACCTCAGAATGGCTCTAACGCTGTGTCACGATCGCTGGTTACGGCGGACGCGCGAGATTCGCCGATCTGGGCGGTTTCGGCAGCGAAGCGCTGTCGAGCAGCTGACACCCAGAATCGGGTTATCTGGGAGTCACCTGCTGCCGGTCCACGGTCAGCCGCACTTCGGTGACCATACATCCGGCCGATCGGTCGATTTCGACGAATGTGTGCCCAGATCAACCT
>PMOU01000367.1 GCA_003161205.1 Actinomycetota bacterium
AACCCCCAGCTGCAGCGGATCTATGGCACCGCCTGGGAATCGCGGGACAAGCAGGACGAGTACGTCAAGCAGCTCGAGGAGGCCGAGAAGCGCGATCACCGCAAGCTCGGCGCCGAGCTCGACCTGTTCTCCTTCCCGACCGAGATCGGCAGCGGCCTGCCCGTCTTCCACCCCAAGGGCGGCACCATGCGCCGGGTGATGGAGGACTACTCGCGGCGCCGTCACGAGGAGGCCGGGTACGACTTCGTCAACACCCCGCACGTGACCAAAGAAGACCTGTTCATCACCTCCGGCCACCTGCAGTGGTACAAGGACGGCATGTTCCCGCCCATGGAACTGGACGGGGCGACCTACTACGCCAAGCCGATGAACTGCCCGATGCACATCCTGATCTACCGCTCGCGCGGCCGGTCCTACCGGGAACTGCCCCAGCGACTGTTCGAGTTCGGCACCGTGTACCGGTATGAGAAGTCCGGCGTGGTGCACGGCCTGACCCGCGCCCGCGGCTTCACCCAGGACGACTCGCACATCTTCTGCACCCCTGAGCAGCTGCAGGACGAGCTGGCCTCGCTGCTGAATTTCGTGGTCGGCCTGCTGCGGGACTTCGGCCTGACCGACTTCGAGGCGGAGCTTTCCACCAGGCCGGAGAAGTACGTCGGCGAGCTCGAGGAGTGGGCGGTGGCCGAGGCGGCGCTCAAGCACGCCCTAGACGTGTCCGGGCTCTCGTACGTGATTGCCGAGGGTGAGGGCGCCTTCTACGCGCCTAAGATCGACGTGCACGTCAAGGACGCGATCGGGCGGCGCTGGCAGCTGTCCACCCTGCAGGTAGACCTCCAGATGCCCGTCCGGTTCGACCTGGAGTACCAGGCCGCCGACGGCACCCGGCAGCGGCCGTACATGATCCACCGGGCGTTGTTCGGGTCGATCGAGCGGTTCTTCGGGATCCTGGTCGAGCACTACGCGGGCGCGTTCCCGCCCTGGCTCGCGCCGGTGCAGGCCGTGGGCATCCCGATCGCGGACGCGCACGTGCCCTACCTGGAGAAGGTCGCGGCCAGCCTGCGCGAGCAGGGCATCCGGGTGGAGGTCGATGACAGCGATGACCGGATGCAGAAGAAGATCAGGACCGCGCAGCGGCAGAAGGTGCCGTTCATGCTGATCGCGGGAGACGACGACGTGGCCGCCGATGCGGTGTCGTTCCGCTACCGGGACGGGTCGCAGAAGAACGGCGTCCCGGTCACCGATGCCGTCGCGGAGATCGTCGCCGCCGTGCGCGACCGCGTTCAGGTGTAGCCCTGTGCCAGCCGACCCGCCCTCCGCCGCTCAGCCGATCCCCGACCCTGATCAGGTCTTCGCGGGCGTCCCCGATTCGTTCGGCCGCCTGTGGACACCGCACCGGATGGCCTACATCAAGGGCGAGGGCAAGCCGTCCGGCCCGGGCGAGGATGAGGGCTGCCCGTTTTGCCATGCGCCGACGCTGAGCGACGCGGAGGGGCTGATCGTGGCCCGGGGCGCCCTGGTGTACGCGGTGCTCAACCTCTACCCGTACAACGGCGGCCACGTGCTGATCTGCCCGTACCGGCACCTGGCCGACTACACCGAGCTGACGACGGAGGAGACCGCGGAGTTCTCCGCGTTCACCAAGCACTCCGTCCGCGCTCTGCGCCAGGCCTCCGGCGCGCAGGGTTTCAACATCGGCATCAACCTGGGCTCGGTCGCGGGCGCCGGCATCGCCGCCCACCTGCACCAGCACGTGGTGCCCAGGTGGGGCGGCGACACCAACTTCATGCCGGTCACCGGGCGCACCCGCGTCCTGCCTCAGCTGCTCGCCGACACCCGCAAGCTGCTCGCCGACGCCTGGCCCGCCGCCTGACCGGATCTCGTTGGGGCCTAGGCGGGTCCTAGTCGGGGCGCGAGTCGGCGGCTACCTTGGCGGCCAGGTGGGACGGGAGCGGCTCGTGCCGCAGGTACCGCCGGGTGAAGGATCCGGTGCCGTGCGACACCGAACGCAGGTCGATGGCGTACCTGGTGATCTGCAGTTCCGGTATCTCCGCCTTGACCAGCGTCCGGCCGATCCCGATGGGCTCGGTGCCGAGCACCCGGCCGCGGCGCCCGGACAGGTCTGACATCACCGCGCCCACGTAGTCGTCGGGCACCAGCACGGTGACCTCGTCCACCGGCTCGAGCAGCATCGGCTGCGCCTTGTCGACGGCGTCCCGCAGCGCCGCCCGGCCGGCCTTCTGGAAGGCCATGTCGGAGGAGTCCACCGGGTGCGCCTTGCCGTCGTACAGGGTGACCCGGACCCCGGTCATCGGGTAGCCGGCCGTGACGCCCTGTTCCATCTGCGACCGGACGCCCTTTTCCACCGAAGGAATGAACTGGCGCGGTACCACCCCGCCGACGATCTTGTCGACGAACTCGAAGCCGCCGGAGTCCTCCAGTGGCTCCACCTCGATGTGGCAGATNNACGTTCCGGCCCAGGCCCTGGGCCTTGCCCGCGATCGTCTCCCGCAGCGGGACCCGCAGGTCGGTGGTCTCGACCGCGACGCCGTGCCGGTGGGCGAGCCGGTCGAGCAGCACGTCGGCGTGCGCCTCGCCCATGCACCACAGCACGAGCTGCCGGGTCTCGGCGTTCATCTCCAGCCGCAGGGTCGGGTCCTCGGCGACCAGCCGGGACAGCGCCTGGGAGAGCTTGTCCTCATCGGCCTTGGACTTGGCCACGATCGCGACCGGCAGCAGCGGCTCGGGCATCGACCACGGTTCCATCAGCAGCGGATGTTCTCTATCCGACAGCGTGTCGCCGGTCTCGGCGGTGCTGAGCTTGGCCACGGCGCAGATGTCCCCGGCTCCGCACTGGGTGATGGGCCGCTGCTGCTTGCCGAGCGGGGAGGTCAGCGCACCCATCCGCTCGTCGTTGTCGTGGTCTTGATGCCCGCGGGCGGCGCGTCCATGGCCGGACACGTGCACGGAGGCGTCCGGGCGCAGCGTGCCGGAGAACACCCGGACCAGGCTGATCCGGCCTACGTAGGGGTCCGAGGTGGTCTTGATCACCTCAGCCAGCAAGCGGCCCTTAGGATCAGAAGACAGTCCGGTCACTGGCTTGCCGTCCGGCGTGGTGACCTCGGGCATCGGGTGCTCGGCCGGTGAGGGGAAGGCCTGGGTCATCACTTCGAGGAGCTCGAGCATGCCGATCCGCTGCGGCGCGGAGGTGGCGAGCACCGGGTAGAAGCTGCCCCGCGCGACGGCCTTCTCCAGGTCCTCGATGAGCACCTTGGGGCTGATTTCCTCCCCCGACAGGTACCTGTCCATGAGGGACTCGTCTTCGCTCTCGGTGATGATGCCCTCGATCAGCTCGCTGCGCAGCTCGGTCATCCGGTCCTCGTCCTGCGGCGAGGGGGGGCCTTCGGTGCGCTCGCCGTCGGCGTAGCTGAACTGCTTTTGCGAGAGCAGCCCGATCAGCCCGTTCACCGGGTCGCCGACGGGCAGGTACAGCGGCGCGACCGCGTCCCCGAACGCCTCCCGGCAAGCGTCCAGGGTGGCCTGGAAATCGGCCCGCTGGTGGTCGATCTTGGTGATGACCACCGCGCGGGGCATGCCGACCGCGGCGCACTCCTCCCACAGCATCCTGGTCACGCCGTCGATCCCGTCGGTGGCGGAGACAGCGAAAAGTGCGGAGTCGGCGGCGCGCAGCCCGGCGCGGAGATCACCGGTGAAGTCGGCGTAGCCGGGTGTGTCGAGGAGGTTGACCTTGATGCCGTTATGCAGGACAGGTGCGAGGGTGAGGTTGACCGAACGCTGCTGGCGGACCTCGACCTCATCGAAGTCGGTGACCGTGGTGCCCTCTTCGATGTTGCCCGGGCGCTGAATCGTTCCCGTCGTGACCAGAAGCGCCTCGATCAGGCTGGACTTGCCGGTACCAGAGTGGCCGACCAGGACCACGTTCCGCACTTGGTCGGCCGCCGGTGCCCTGCCCGCGGCTCCTCCCGACCCACCTGCCCCACTCGCTGTTGCTGTCACTGCCGTTCGCCTCCTTGCGATCGCTGGTGCGCACGATCAGCCTTAACCCGCGAGCCCCGTGTCCACAAGACCCCCATCAAGAATCTCCCCGGTTACCAGAGAGTGACAAGCCCGGAATCCCCCGTCGGGGGGCCAGGGGGGTTTGGGGGGATGGCATCCCCCCAAGAGCAGGGAGGGTCTTGGGGGGA
Organism: Actinomycetota bacterium; assembly: GCA_003161205.1. Next base: position 4,203 of record PMOU01000367.1, read on the forward strand.
TCGTCCCCCCGGCTAACACAGCACCTCACCTATACTCGGACGGCCATGCTGAACGTCCTGCGGCCCGCTATGACGCGCCTGTTCACCCCGGTGGGCAAGGTGCTCGCGCGCACCCCGATCACGCCGAACGCCATAACGGTCATCGGCACCGTCGGCGTGGCCGGCGCCGCGCTCGCCTTGTTCCCCATGGGCGAGCTGTTCCCCGGCGCGTTCACCTGCACGATCTTCGTGTTCCTGGACATGCTGGACGGCGTGCTGGCCCGGATGAAGGGGACCACCGGCACCTGGGGCGCGTTCCTGGACTCGACCATGGACCGGATCGCCGACGCCGGCATCTTCAGCGGGCTCGTGGTCTGGTTCTCACTCGGCGGCCGCAACCCGCTGCTCGCCGGGGTGTGCCTGTTCTGCCTGGTCACCGGGAACCTGGTGTCCTACGTCAAGGCCCGGGCCCAGGGCCTTGGCCTGCGCTGTGACGTGGGTCTGATAGAACGGCCCGAGCGCATGGTCATCTCGCTGGTCGCGGTCGGGGTTTCTGGCCTCGGCGTGCCGTACATTCTGAACATAGGCCTCTGGGCGCTGGCGGCCGGGAGCGCCTTCACTTTCGGGCAGCGGATGCACGCGGTATATAAAGCGGCCAAGGCGGCGACCGGTCCCGGAGATCAGGGTGGCTCTCCCGGGGATCAGGGGCGAGGAAAGGTTAGCGGTGGCGGTACTGAGTCCCCGGCTGAGTGAGCGACTGACGGGGGTCGCTTACCAACTGGGCTGGAAGGTGATCTGCCGGTTTCCCGAGTCGTGGGCGCGGTGGCTCTTCACTGAGGCCGCCGACCTGGCGTGGCGACGCCAGGGACCGAAGGTGCAGGTGCTCGAGGCCAACCTGCGCCGGGTGCTCATCTACACCGGCGGCAGCCCCGAAGTCGACGGCAAGGAACTGCGCATGCTGTCCCGGGCCGCGCTGCGTTCCTACGCCCGGTACTGGCTCGAGGTGTTCCGGCTGCCGATGATCCCCTCGGAGCGGATCGTGTCCGGGATGCACTTCCGCGGTCCGGGCGAGGAAGCGGTATTCGCGCACCTGAAGGCCGGCCGCGGCGTGCTCATCGCGCTACCGCACATGGGCAACTTCGAGCAGGCGGGCGCGTGGATCATCGCCGAGGGAGCCGGCACCCTCACCACGGTCGCCGAGCGGCTGAAGCCCGAGTCGGTCTACGAGAGCTTCGTGCGGTTCCGGCAAACCCTGGGCTTCGAGGTCCTGCCGCTGACCGGCGGGATAAGCCCGTTCGGGACCCTCGCCGCCCGGCTGCGGGCCGGCCACCTGGTGTGCCTGGTCAGCGACCGCGACCTGAAGGAAAGCGGCGTCGAGGTCGAGTTCTTCGGCGAGAAGGCACGGATGGCCGCGACGGCCGCGCTCGCATTGCACACCGGCGCGGCGCTCATGCCGACCGCGACCTGGTTCGAGGAGGACGGCTGGGGAGCCTGCATCTACGACGAGATCCCGGTGCCGGACACGGGCACCCGCGCGGAGAAGGTCGCGGCGATGAGCCAGCAGCTCGCCGACGTCTTCACCCAAGCCATCGCCGAGCACCCCCAGGACTGGCACATGCTAGCCCGCCTCTTCACCGCCGACCTAGACCCCGCCCGTACCCGGACGGCCGCCCCCCCCGCCCCTCCCGCCCCCCCCGCCAGGGGGCCCAGGGGGGCACGGGGGGGCGGGCAGCCCCCCCGTAAGGGGGGGTCTGGGGGGGATCCTCCCCCCGAGGAAACAGAGACACCTTCATGAGGATCGGCATCGCCTGCCCGTACTCGTGGGACGTTCCCGGCGGCGTGCAGCAGCACATCAGGGACCTGGCCGAGGCGCTGATCGACGAGGGTCACGAGGTCTCGGTGATCTCCCCGGCCGACGACGATACCCCGCTGCCGCCCTATGTCGTGGGCGCCGGCCGGGCGGTGCCCGTTCCTTATAACGGATCGGTGGCGCGACTGTCGTTCGGCTTCCTGTCGGTGAACCGGGTACGGCGCTGGCTGAAAGACGGCGGGTTCGACGTGCTGCATGTCCACGAACCCGAGATCCCGAGCCTGTCCCTGCTGGCCTGCTGGGTGGCCTCGGGGCCGATCGTCGCCACCGTGCACACGTCGATACCGCGTTCGCGCGTGCTCCTGGTCACCTATCCCGTGCTGCGCACCGCGCTGGAGAAGATCAACGGCCGGATCGCGGTCTCCGAGGCGGCCCGCACCACGCTGGTCGAGCACATCGGCGGCGACGCCGTCATCATCCCGAACGGCGTGGCCACCCGTCGCTACCGCAAGGCCGAGCCGCTGCCCGGCTGGCCGGGGCCCGGCGGCGCGATCGGGTTCCTGGGCCGGATCGACGAGTCCCGCAAGGGCCTGTCCGTGCTGCTGAAGGCGTTCGAGATCCTCGGCCCGGAGCGGCCGGGGCTGCGGCTGCTCATCGCGGGCCGGGCCGCTGACCCGGACGAGGTGCTGCACAAGGTACCCGCCGCGCTGCGCGACCGGGTGGTGCTGCTCGGGCAGGTCAGCGAGGAAGACAAGGTGCGCCTGCTGCACTCGGTCACCCTGTTCTGCTCGCCGAACACCGGCGGGGAGTCGTTCGGCATCGTGACCGCCGAGGCGATGGCGGCCGGGGTGCCCATCGTGGCCAGCGACATCGACGCGTTCCGGCAGGTGCTGCGCGGCGGCGAGGCGGGAGAGCTGTTCGCGACCGGGGATGCGGCTGATCTGGCCCGGGCGGCCGGGCGGCTGCTCGACAATCACGCGCGGCGCGCCGAGCTTTCCGCCGCGGCGCTGGCCGCGGTCGCCGACTACGACTGGTCGGTGGTCGCCCGCGACGTGTACAGCGTGTACGAGACGGTTGTCCTCGGCAGTACCCAGGCCAAGGTCGCCGCGGCCGGAGGTGATTTCCCGTGATCACCGACATCGTCATCGTGGTGGCGGTCGCGCTGCTGATCGGCGTGTACGTGTCCTGGCGGGCGGGGCGCATTGACCGCCTGCACGCCAGGGTCGAGATGGCCCGCGCCGCGCTGGACGTGACCTTGCTCCGCCGCAGCTCGGTGGCCCTGGAGCTGGCGACCTCGGGCCTGCTCGACCCGGCCACCAGCCTGCTGCTGGCCGCCGCCGTGCACGGTACCCGCCCAGGGGGGTACGGGGGGGCGGGCAGCCCCCCCGTGAGCGGGGGGATCCCGGGGGGTCGCCCCCCCGGGGAGATAGTGCGTCCGCGTGACCTGGCCGAGAGCGACCTGACCAAGGCGCTGCGGGCCGCTTTCAGCCAGCCTGACTTCCGTTCGTCGCTGAGTGCCAGGGAAGGCGCCGACGAGCTGCTCGGCGAAGTCGAAGCGGCCGCGCATCAGGTGTTCCTGGCCCGCAAGTTCTACAATGACATGGTCGCGGTGACCAGGGACGCCAGGCGCCGGCCCCTGGCCCGCGTGCTGCGGCTGTCCGGCAACGCCCAGGCTCCCGAGTTCTTCGAGATGGACGATTCCCTGATCGCCGACAAAGCCAGCGCCAGCCTCGGCCGCTAGCCGACTGGCCAGCTGGTCATACGATGTTGGTAAGCAGTCACGATTGATCAAGTGAGGTTTCGAGTGTCCACGGTCAACACTGAGCCGGTCACCGGCACCGCCCGGGTGAAGCGCGGTATGGCGGAGATGCTCAAGGGCGGCGTGATCATGGACGTCGTCACGCCCGACCAGGCCAAGATCGCCGAGGACGCCGGCGCGGTCGCGGTGATGGCGCTGGAGCGCGTGCCTGCCGACATCCGCGCGCAGGGCGGCGTCGCCCGGATGAGCGACCCCGACATGATCGACGGCATCATCGAGGCGGTGTCCATTCCCGTCATGGCCAAGTGCCGGATCGGGCACTTCGCCGAGGCGCAGGTGCTGCAGGCGATCGGGGTCGATTACATCGACGAGTCCGAGGTGCTCACCCCGGCCGACGAGGCGCACCACGTCGATAAGTGGAAGTTCACCGTGCCGTTCGTGTGCGGGGCGACCAACCTGGGTGAAGCGCTGCGGCGGATCGCCGAGGGCGCGGCCATGATCCGGTCGAAGGGCGAGGCCGGCACCGGCAACGTGGTCGAGGCGACCAGGCACATGCGCTCCATCCGCTCGGAGATAGCCCGGTTGTCCGTCATCCCCGAAGAGGAGCTGTTCAGCGCGGCCAAGGAGCACGGCGCGCCGTATGAGCTGCTCGCCGAGGTGGCACGGGCCGGCCGGCTCCCGGTCGTGCTGTTCACCGCGGGCGG
>PMOU01000393.1:0-6524 GCA_003161205.1 Actinomycetota bacterium
TCCTCGGTCCGGCTGTCGATCACGTCGATGTCGCCGTCGGCCTCCGGCTTCACCCACTGGCCGCCGATGTAGAGCTCCTTGCGAACGTCCACCGCGAAACCTCCAGAGCGAGCGCGGCGCGATGGTCCCGGCCTGACCGGGGCCCTGTCTATATGACAGTATCTACAGTATGAGTTCATAAAGTCAGCAGGAGCACCTATGCAGATCGGCCTGTGCTTGCCGCAACTTGGCGGCCACGTCAACCGCGATGGCCTGCGCGCCTTCTGCGAGCAGGCGGAGGAGCTCGGTTACGGCAGCCTGTGGGTCCAGGAGCACATCTTCTATCCACTGCACCCGGTCTCTGGTTACTCGGCTCGTCCCGGGCTGAAGGTCCCGGACGCCTACCGCAGCACGCTGGCCGCGCTGGAGACGCTGACCGCGGCGGCGGCCTGGACCACCCGGCCGGTGGTCGGAACCAGCATCCTGGTCGCCGGGCTGCACCGGCCGGTCGCGCTGGCCCAGCAGCTGTCCACCATCGACACGCTGTCCGAAGGCCGGCTGGTGGCCGGCTTCAGCGTCGGCTGGTCCGACGAGGAGCACCAGGTCATGGACGTTGATCCGCGGACCCGCGGCGCCCGCTGCGACGAGCTCATCGACGCCCTGGTCGCCTGCTGGGGACCGGACCCGGTGACGTTCAGCGGCCGGTTCTTCACCATCCCCGAGGCCGAGATCCGGCCCAAGCCGGTACAGCAGCCACGGCCGCGGCTGCTGTCCGGCATGCGCTCGCCCGCCGGGCTGCGGCGTACCGCGGAGAAGTTCGACATCTGGAACCCGGCCTCCGGACCGCTCGATCAGCACCTGGAGATGTTCGGCCAGCTCAGCCAGCTGCGCCCGGCCGGCCGCCCGCCGCTCGAGCTGTACCGCCGCCTGTTCACCACGCCGCCGGTGCAGGTCGCGAACCTGCGCACGCTCGGCGTGGACGACCTCTGCGAGGAGGTCGCCCGCTCACGGGCCGCGGGCGTCGACGCGGTGATCATCGACACCAACTTCGATCCGGCGCTGGACACCCCGCAGCGCTGGGCCGAGGTGCCACGGACACTCGCCCCGCTGCTCGACGCCGCTGCTTTACCGGTACTGGCGGAAGAACGCAGCCAGGTCGCCGACGAACGGCCCGGGTTCCTCCAGCGAGGGGAAGTGACCTCCGGCGGGCATCTCGGTCCAGCGCGTGATCGTGTACAGCTGCTCCGCCCACGACCGGGGCACCCGGCGCACGTCGCGCGGGTAGACGGCGCATCCGGTGGGAATCTGCACCCGGGGCGGACGGGGGAAGGTCCGCTTCTGCTCGGCCCATTCCACGTACAGCCGGGCCGCCGACGCGATCGTCCCGGTCAGCCAGTACGTGGTCACGTTCGCGAGCAACTCGTCCTTGGTGAAGCGGCGCTCCACGTCGCCGCCGCAGTCGCTGAACGAGCGGAACATGTCGACCAGCCACGCGGCCAGCCCGGCGGGGGAGTCGTTCATGGCGAAGGCCATGGTGTGCGGCCGGGTGGTGTTCAGCGGCAGGTGAATGGCCGTCCCGGCGGCCTGATGGGCGGCCCAGTCGCGGAGCCCCTGGCGCTCGCCGTCGCTGAGTCCGGCTTCGGGATCGCCGGTCCCCTCCGGCCGCTCGCCGAGCGGCATCGTGAGGTACAGCGCGCACACGCCCGCGCCCGCCTCGGACTGGACGAGATCGGTGCTGATGATCGCCCCCCAGTCCCCGCCCGCGGCTCCGTACCGCTGGTAGCCCAGCCGGCGCATCAGCAGCGCGAACGCGGCGGAGATCCGCCGCACGTTCCAGCCCGGGCCGACGGTGGGCCCGGAGAATCCGTACCCGGGAATCGACGGGCAGATGACGTGGAAGGCGTCTGAGGCGCGGCCCCCGTGCCGTACTGGGTCGCGCAGCGGCTCGATGACCTTCTCGAACTCGAAGACCGAGCCCGGCCAGCCGTGCACGAGCAGCAACGGCAGCGCTCCCGGCTCTGGCGACCGGGCGTGGATGGCATGGATCCGCTGGCCGTCGACGTCGATCGCCACCTGGCCGAACGTGTTCAGCCGCGCCTCGCACGCCCGCCAGTCAAAGCCGTCGCGCCAGTACCGGCACAGTTCTTCCAGGTAGCTCCGGCTGGCCCCGTAGGCCCAGCCGGAGCCGGGGAATTCGTCCAGCCACCGGGTGCGGGCCAGCCGCTCACGCAGGTCGTCGAGGTCCTGCTGAGGAAAATGCAGCTCGAACGGCGCGACCCCGGCTGGCACGCGTCCCTCCCGCCCGGCGCTCAACGGCGCCGGTAGCCGGTTACCTGGCCGGCCTGGTCGAAACCGAACAGCGCCACGCCGTCCGCGTCGGTCACCAGCCGGTCGGCGCCGTCGGTGCCCAGCGCCACCTTGATCTTCTGGGTGCTCCACTTGGTGATGTTCAGGCCGAGTGAGGCCAGCTCGGCCGGCCCGAACCACTCCCGGGCCTGCTCGGCCACGGCGTCGGACAGCAGGCCCGGCTGGGTGATGAACGCGTCGGTGACGCGCAGCGCCACCTTGGCCCGCTCCGGCAGGTCGCTGCGCTCGTAGAAGTCGACCTTGGCCGTCATGGCCTCGTCCACCCCGGCCGCGCGCGCGTCGGCCAGCCGCAGCGTCTGGCAGATCCGGCAATGGTGGGTCCGCGCGCACCGCAGCCGGACCAGTTCGGTAGTCACCGGGTCCAGCGCGCTGCCGCGCATCACCGCCGCCTGGTACGCATTCAGCAACCCCTCCGGCGAGACCTCCGCGCCGTCCGCCAGCACCCCAGCGCCGTCCGCCGGCACCTCGGCGTCGTCCAGCAGCCGCCCGGCGATCAGCTGGAGCCGCTGGGTGAACTCCACCACGTAAATCGCGGTCACCAGCGCCCGGGCGCCGTCCGCCCCGAACCGCCCAGCCAGCCCCGCGCGCATGTCCTCGGTCGTCCCGCCGACGTCGATGACGAACTGCTCGCTGAACGCCACCACGTCCCGCTCCGCCGCCGAGAACAGCGGCGAACCCGGGTAGTCCGGCAGCGCGCCAAGCTTCGCCTCGAGCCGCCCCCCGCCCGGGCCGCCCGCCCCGCCTGCGCCGTCCGCCACGGCCGCGTAGGAGCACCGCACCCGCGCGGCGGCCGGGTTCCCGATGAGCTGCGACACGCGCACCCGGACCAGCTCCAGCAGCACCGGATCGCTGACCTGCCAGACCCGCTCGTTCAGCGCGACCAGCAGCCCGCAGGCCTCGGGCTGGAGCCGCGACAGCGCCCCCGGCAGCGCCCAGACGTGCTCCGTCACCGTCGAGTTACTGATCGTCAAGAGAAACTCCCCTGTCCTCGTGGCCTTGCCGGAACAACTGCGCCTCGATTGGCATGCCCGCCCCCAGCGGCTCGGTGCGCGTCCACTCGTGCACGCAGACCCGGTGCACGATGGCCCACCGCCCGTCCCGGCATTCGTACCGGTCCAGGTAGCGGCCCCACCAGGTGTCCAGCTGCCGGCCGCCGTCGGCGGCGCGCAGCAGGTAGGTGACGTTGTAGACCTCGCCGGTGGCGTGGGTGTCGTCCGCGATGTCGATCGCGTGGTTGAGCACGCAGTGCATGGTCGCCTCGTAGCGGCGGTGGGACCGCACCACCCGCGCGCACAGGTCCGCGGCCGATCCCACGAAGACGCCGTGATCGTCGGTGGCGTCATCGTGGTAGGCGCTGCGCATCAGCTCGGCATCCAGACGGTCGACCCCACGGCAGTAGCGCAGCGCCGCCTGCCGGATGGCCTCAGCGGCGGCCGCCGCGTCAGCAGGCGGCACCTAGCGCTCGGAGGGCATGTCGAGGACCCGGCTGATCCGGTGATGGCTCGACGGCCGGGGCGCCGCGACCCAGACGCACAGCTCGGGGTCGGCCTCGAACAGCGTGCCTTCCAGGTACCGGCCGCTCGGCGTGAACCGGCCCCACCGGGTTCCCATGGCGACATGGACGGTACCGTCCCCGTTGTCGGCATAGTAGGCGTTCGGGTTGAGCGGGTGCCTGATCGAGCCAGGCCGCGGGCCTGACCCGACGACCCCGTCGCCGTCGTCGGCTACGCGCCGATCCACCTGGTCAGAAGGTCGTGCCGCCATGTGATCATGCCCTCCTGGAATTTCGACGCAGTGACGTACCGGCGCCGCGTTGTCTCCAGTCCGCGCTGCACCGCCTCCATGTTGAAGGTGTCCTGCTCCATGACCAGGCCGAGCGTCTGCAGCTCCGGCGCGTTCGTCCACGGCTCCCCGAAGTCGAGCTGGGTGATCTGCGCGGTGGGCGGTCGCTCGCCCCGGTACGGCGTCAGGAACATCACCTCGAAGATCGACTCGTTGTGCCGGTCGCCGTTGGGCCGGAACCGGTACACGATCCGGTTGTAGCCGCCCCAGGGGTGCAGGTTCGGGAACACCGCGTAGTTCCAGTGGTCGACGAGCTCGCAGTCGCTGATGTCGTCCGCCCCGTCGCCCAGCACCTGGCGCCAGCGCTCCCGGCCGGCCTCGGCCATCGCGTCACGGGCCGTGCTGCGCTGCGAGAACGGGATCGGCAGATCCTCGCCCTCGCGCACGTCGAGCATGCGCTTGAGGATGTCCTCCTCGAGTGCCTCCCCGGGCAGATCCTCGATCGGCGTCCCGGACGGGCTGATCTGCCGCGAGTAGTTACCGTAGACGTCGACGGCGGCATTGGCGTCGCCCACGTACGGGGCCGACTGAGGATGCGTCGCGCCCAGGTGCAGGCCCTCGTCGAACGCCTCTTGCGCTATCTTCCAGTTGCACCGGATCTTCTTGGCCACGTGCGCCTGCAGGTACCGGTGCTCGAAATCCCAACGGGCGAAGTGGCCGGGCAGCGTGCCCAGGAACGCCTCGAACGGCTCGGCGCCCGGGTCAGGATTGATGAACACGAACCCGCCCCACCGGCCGACCTTGGCCTCGGGCAGCCGCCAGTCGTCGCGGTTCGCCTCGATCTCCTCGAACTCGGCCGGCGCCGGCGTGTACCGCAGGCTGCCGTCCAGCCGCCAGGTGAAGCCGTGGAAGCTGCACCGGAACTCGCTGCACCGTCCGTCATAGTCCTTCAGCGCCCGGCCGCGGTGCAGGCAGGCGTTGACGAACGCCTTGATGCCGTTGCGGGTCCGGACCACCAGGTAGGAGTCCCCGGCGATGTCGTAGACCAGGTAACTGCCGACGTCCGGGATGTTCTCCTCGCGGCAGGCCATCTGCCAGACCCTGCGCCACAGCCGGGTGCGCTCGAGCTCGTGCCACTCGCGGCTGGTGTACCTGGTTACCGGAATCTGTGTGCTATCCGGCTCGTAGCTGAAGCGCTCACGCAGGTACCCGGGAGGCGGGTGCGGGTCGTCCTGGACGAGGTCGTACCAGAGTGTGGTCCGCTTGGCGCGCTCTTCCACGCGAGGCGCGGTCGTCATGCGCATCCCTTCGTAGCGGGACTTACTTTAGACGATCTCAATTTACAGACCTACTGTCTATACTGTCGAGTGTAAACCGCGTGGTTCAGCCGCCGAGCGGCTGGGGCCGCCGTCGACCTGCCGTGAGGTGACTGATGCCCGCCCGTCCGCCGGGTCCGGCTGGGCCGGACGGCTACACCTTGTGGGCCGGCACCGTCGGCTTCACCTCACCGCTGGCCGAGCGCTTCGCCGCCGCGGCCGCGACCGGTTGCCGGCAGGCCACGCTCAGCCCACCCGACGTGCTCCGCGCGGCCCAGGATGGGACGACGGCCGCCGAGATCGGGCGGCAGGCCCGTGACCTTGGCCTGGACCTCATCATCGATCCGGTCATGAACTGGTATCCCGACCGCGTGCCGTCTCCGTCGCGGTTTGCCGGCGTCAGCACCGACGATGCGCTGCGGATGTGCGAGGCGCTGGGGGTCACCTCGCTGTCGGCGATTGCCACCGGCAGCAGCGACGTGCCGCTGCCTGTGCTCGCCGGGTACTTCGGCGGGCTCTGCGACCGCGCGGCCGGCTTCGGCGCGCGGGTCCATCTGGAGTTCATCCCGTTCACCATCGTCCGCACCCTGCGGATCGCCTGGGACCTGGTCCACGCCGCCGGCCGGCCGAACGGCGGGCTGGTCTTTGACACCTGGCACTTCTTCCGCGGCGAGCCCGAGTTCGACGTGCTGGCCCGTATCCCAGGTGACCGTATTTTCTGCGTCCAGCTGGACGACGCCCTGGCCGTGCCANNCTGGCCGCCTTGCCGGTGGCCGAAGCCGCCGCGCTGGCCGTCGGCCGGACCCGGGCGATCCTGGCCGCGGCGCTGGCCGGCTCATAACCGTCGCGGGTCTAGCGGGCCAGGTATCCGCCGTCCACGGAAAGCACGTGCCCCATCGTGTAGCCGGCCGCCTCCGAGCACAGCCACAGCACCGCGCCGGCGATCTCGGCGGGCTGCCCGAACCGGCCGATGAGGCTGAGCCGGGCCAGGACATCCTCCTCCGCCGATCCGCGGGCGGCCATCGCCCCGCGCAGCATGGGCGTGTCGATCGCGCCCGGCGCCACCGCGTTGACCCGGAT
>PMOU01000393.1:6534-13824 GCA_003161205.1 Actinomycetota bacterium
TCGAGCATGGCCCGGATCTCGTATTTAAGGCAGAGGAAGATCGACTTGAGGTTGACCGCCACGAGCCGGTCGAAAGTGGCCTCGTCGCAGTCCGCCAGCAGTCTCGTCTCGGTCTCGATCGCCGCCGCGTTGCAGGCGCAGTCCAGGCCGCCGTAGGTCCGCACCGCGGCCTGCACGGCGGCCTCGACGTCGGAGGCCGTGGACACGTCCGTGCGCACGAAGACCGCCTCGCCCCCGTCCCGCTTGATCTTCTCGACGGTCTCCTCGCCCCCGTCAGCGGCGATGTCGGCCGCCACCACCTGTGCCCCGGCCGCCGCGAACGCCTGGGCCGTGGCCCGGCCCATCCCGCCGGCCGCCCCGGTGACCAGCGCGACCTTCCCGTCGAAGGCGCCGCTCACGATCCCGCCTCCGCCGCGTGCCGGCCGGCCAGGTAACCGAACACGATGGCCGGCCCGAGCGTCCCCCCGGCCCCGCCGTACGTCATGCCCATGGCCGAGGCCATGGCGTTCCCGGCCGCGTACAGCCCCGGAATCGGTCGGCCGTCGACGTCTCGGACCTGCCCGTTCCCGTCGGTGCGCGGCCCGCCCTTGGTGCCGAGCACACCCGAGTACACCTGCACCGCGTAGAACGGCGGGCTGTCCAGCGGGCCCAGGGTGGCCGCGGGCCCGGGACCGAAGGCCGGATCCCCCCACCAGCGGTCATGGACGCTGTTCCCGCGCCCGAAGTCGGTGTCCTGACCGAGCGCGGACTGCTCGTTCCACCGGGCCACGGTCTGCTCCAGCGCCTCGGCCGGGACATCGATGGCCGAGGCCAGCGCCGCGACGGTCGGCGCCTCCGTCATCCAGTCCGGGGTGGCTCCCGCGCCCTTGAAGCCTGCCAGGCCGTACCGGGTCAGGTAGTGCCGGTCGAAGATCATCCACGCGGGATGGTTGATGTAGGAGTAGGTGCTCACGTCGATCACGTGGAAGGCGGCTCCCAGCGCGTTGTAGTTCGCCGCCTCGTTGGTGAACCGGCGGCCCCGCCGGTTCACCATGATGCAGTGCGGGCGGGTGCGCTCGCCGTTGACCTGCCAGGTGGCCATCTGGCCGCCCACCGGCACGTCGATCGTGGCCACCCACCACCCCTCGCGCATGTTGCCCAGGGACGCGCCGACCCGCATCGCCATCTTCAGGCCGTCGCCGGTGTTGGTGGGGACGGACGCGGAGCGCGCCAGCGGGCCGCGGATGAACGCCCGGACCAGCTCCGGATCCCACTCGAAGCCGCCGGTCGCGATGATCACGCCGCGGGCGGCGCCCACCTCAACGGGACCGTCGGCCGTCTCGAACCGGACCCCGCTGATCCGCCGCCCGTCCCGTAGCAGCTCGACCGCGCGCATGCCGGTGCGCGGCTCGATGCCGCGGTCCAGGCAGCCCTTGAGCAGCGGTCCGATCAGGCCCTGCCCGGCCCCGCGCTCGTCCCGGATCTTGCGCCGCTCCAGTTCGGCGGGGTCGACGCCCTGCGGCGCGCCGCGGCCCAGGCTGGTCTCGCTCATCATGATGTTGCCCGACAGCTGCGGTCCTACCGTGACCCGGTGCTGCCAGGGGCCGAGTTCGACGAAAGGGAACAGCGGGCACTCCATCGACCGGCCCCCGCCCGGTTTGGCGCCGGGGTGCTCGGGATGGTAGTCCGGGAAGTCCTTGATGATCTGGAACTGGACCGGGGTGCTGCGCTCCAGCCAGGTCACCACCTCGGGCCCGGCGTCGATCAGCGCCGTGGCCAGGTCCTCCTCGATGAGCCCGTTGGACAGCGACCGGAAGTAGGCCAGCACCTCCTCCCGGCGGTCCTCGATGCCGAGCTCGGCCATGTGCGGGTTCATCGGGATCCATACCATGCCGCCGGACCAGGCGCTGGTGCCGCCGACCGTATCGGCCTTCTCGAACAGCCCCACGCTGGCGCCCCCGGCGGACGCCCGGATCGCGGCGGTCAGCGCCGCGGCGCCGGTACCCAGGACGATGACGTCGAACGTTTCCACCGGGACTCCTTCGCTCAACAACCGGAGTTTTTATTCAATCACTACATAAAGGGCTCTAGTCATGCCCGGCCGCGGTCTCTAGCATCGATTTCAGCCCTTCAGGCGACGTTGCAGGAGGCACTGTGATCGACGAACCGCAACTGCAGAAATTCCTGGACCACGTGGCAGGCGGCCGCGGTGGCACGGTCACGGTGTTCCGGCCGATCGCCGGCGGCTACAGCCGTCTGTCCGCGCTGGCCACGGTGCGCTGGGCGGACGGGTCGCAGGAGTCCTTCGTGCTGCGGTCGGATCCGCCGCCGGACACCGGGGTCTTCGACAGCGACCGGGACACCGAATGGCGGCTGCTGGAGGCGATCTCGGGAAAGCTGCCGATCCACACGCCCAGGCCCCGGTGGTACGACGCGACCGGGCAGCATCTCGGGTCCAAGTGCATGATCGTCGACTTCTTCCCCGGCCGGCCACTGTGCGACATCGCCCAGGAGCCGGGCCGGCTGCCCCGCGCCGCCCAGATCTACGTCGACACCCTGGCGGAGGTGCACCGGACCCCGCTCGACGTGCTGCCGCCCGGGCTGGAGCGGCCGCCGGACTGGGAGACCTACATCGATGACCTGGTCGGGCACCTCAGCCGGCTCGACCGCGATATCGCGGACAGCAACCCCGCCCTGCACTTCGTGGCGGCTCAGCTGGCCGCCCACCGGCCGCCTCCGGTGCCGCTCACCTTCGTGCACGGCGACGCGCAGCCGGCCAACATCCTGGTGCCGGACGACGGGCCGGTGCTGATGATCGACTGGGAGTTCGCGCGCGTCGGCGACCCGCGCGAGGACCTCGGCTACTACAGCCACCTGCCCGTCCCGCCGAACCTGTACCAGGCCGATCCGGCCGGTTTCCTGGCCCGCTACCGGGAGCGCACCGGGCTGACCGAGGCGCAGGTGAACGAGGACACCGTCTCCTACTTCTACGTCCTGGGCATGGCCCGGCTGCTGGGCCAGATGTTCGACGCCACCGACGCGCTGGCCCAGGGGCAGTCGCGGGGCGTGATGGCGACCTACATGATGAACGGCATCTCGGCCACGACGAACGCGTTCGTCGAGGTCGCCCGGCAACTGTCCAGCTGAAGGAGGAGCCCCATGCTTTCCCGGCCCACGACCGAGCAGATCCTGCTGGACTGCTGCCGCGAGCTGATGACCAATGTGCTGCCGTCGCTGACCGACGCGACCGCCCAGGTCTCGGTGATCATGGTCGAGACAGTGCTGCGGAACACGGCGGTCCGCGCCGCGCACGAGGTGGCCTGGATGCGAGAGGAGACCGCCGAGATCGAGGGTTACGCGCAGGCGGTCGCGGGCCAGACGCCCGGAACCGCATCACTCGAAGCAGCGCTGGCCGCGCTGGCCGCCGCGCCGCGTGACAGCCTGCACCTGGATGACGTGGTGGAGACGTACTGCCGGGCGGGCAACGCCCTGTCGGCCGCACTGGAGACCGCCGTGGCCGGGGGACTGGCGGCCCTGGTCCGGCGCGGCGAGGAGCTCCTGGATGTCCGTTCCGGTCACGAAACCGAGGTCATGGCCGGCTGGAGCCCCACCGGCCGCTGACCGGCCGCCCCCCTTGGTTGGCCAGGGCGGCCGCGGGGTTACTCAGGGTTACTCGCGGGGAGCCGCCTGGCGGGCGGTCGCCGCGATGTCCAGGGCCTTGCCCACGTAGACCCGGTAGCCGAGATCGTGCCGGTACCCGTGAATCTCGGGAGTGTCCAGACTGCGCATGAAGGACAGGATCTCCTTGCTGAACGACTGCCCGGGCACCAGCACGGGATAGCCGGGCGGATAGGGCGTGACGTAGGTGGTGGACACGACCTGGTCGCCGTTCTCCACGCGCTGCTCGACTTCGGTTTGCGTGAGGTACTCGCAGTAGCTGTCGTTGTAAGAAAGGTAGAAGGCCCGCCGCACGTCGCCTTCCAGGGTCGGCATACCTTGGCCGTCGGTGAAGCTCGGGTGGAAGCCGCTGAAGTCGGGCAGCGGCGCCGACGGCGAGGTCAGCCGGAGTACCGACCGCTCGTGGGCGGCGCGCTCGCCGGGGCTCATGTCGGCCAGCCGGGCCTCCAGGTCGCGGGCGATCGTGACCAGCACCTCGATCAGGTACGCCACTGAGCTGCGGGTCGTGCCGATCGAGGTCATGAACAGCACCGTGTTCCGGGAGGTCTTGTTGATCTGCACCCCGTAGCGGTCCATCAGGTGGCTGCGCTTGAACGCGTCGCCCTCGATGCCGGTGGCGCCGATGTAGACGGTTACCCGGGACGGGTCCAGCACGAACTCATCGGTCTCCCAGGCCTTAACCCAGTCCACAAGGCCGGACCGCAACGGCTGATCGATGCCCGAGGGCCGGTACTCGGCCGCGATCAGGTCGGCGGTGGTCAGGCAGCGCATGTACCGGCTCAGCAGCGGGTGGTTGTTTACGGCGTCGCGCAGCCGCATCGCGCTCTCGATCTGCTTTACTACCAGCTCAAAACCCTCCAGTGCGGCCTGTCGGCGGCCCAGGTCCAGGGAGGCGAGGATCTGGTAGTTCGGCGAGGTGGAGGTGTGCGTCATGTAGGCCTCGTGGAAGGTGTCCTCGACCTTCTGGCTGAAGTCCTGGTCCCAGACGTGGATCATGGAGCCTTGCCGCAGCGAGGTCAGCGTCTTGTGGGTCGACTGGGTGGAGTACACCCGGACCCGGGCCCGGGCCGGATCGGGGGTCAGCCGCCGGTCCAGCAGCACCTCATCGGCGGCGGCATCGACCGGGCCGAATTCCTCGGCGAACTTGTCGTACCGTTCGCGGTAGTCGGGCAGCCGCAGCCGCTCGGCGAGCGTGCGGGCGGCCCGCATGGCGGTGCGGGGCCGGTAGACCGGGTGGAACCGGGCGAAGGCGAACCAGGCCTCATCCCACAAGAACACCAGGTCGGGCTTGATCGCCAGGCACTCCTCCATCACCCGGCCGACGTCATAGACGATCCCGTCGAACGTGCAGTTGGTCAGCAGCAGCATCTTGACCCGGTCCAGCTTGCCCGCCCGCCGCAGCGC
Source organism: Actinomycetota bacterium (assembly GCA_003161205.1). The sequence continues at coordinate 11,596 of PMOU01000393.1, forward strand.
CAGCAGCTTGGTCTTGATCTCCCGCAGCGGCACCGCCCCGTACATCGAGTAGTGATTCAGCGGGTAGGCCTCCAGGTAGGTCACCATCGCCCCGGCCAGCATCAGGCCGTAGTGGTGGGACTGGTGGCAGTTCCGGTCGACCAGGACGATGTCGCCGGGTGAGACCAGGGCCTGCACGACGATCTTGTTGGCCGTGGAGGTCCCGTTGGTGACGAAGTAGGTCTGCCGCGAGCCGAACGTCTTGGCCGCCAGCTGCTGTGCTTCGCGCAGCGGGCCGGTGGGCTCGAGCAGCGAGTCGAGCCCGCCGCAGGTCGCCGACGTCTCGGCCAGGAAGATCTCCAGGCCGTAGAAGTCGACCATGTCGCGGATCCAGTGCGACTTGACGATCGAATTACCATGCGAGATCGGCAGCGCGTGGAACACCCCGGTCGGCCGGTTGCTGTAGTTCTTCAGCGCGCTGAAAAACGGCGCGCGATACCGGGCCGCGACGCCGTCCATGATGGACAGGTGCAGCTCCAGCGNNCCCTTCCCGGGCGTGGAAAATGCGCCGGAAATGGTGACTGAGTCGGCCGGCCATGTCCTCGACGGAGATCTCGGTCATCAGGTACAGGTCGAGTTCCGGCCTGATCCTGGCCAGCGATCTGGCGAGGACCTGGGCGCGGTCCTCTGGCGAGCGCTCCATCAGGTCAGCAGATCCGCCGCTGTAAGCGAACTGGGCGATCGAGGACGGGTCGTGGCGGGACAAATGGGCGAACCGGCGGCGGACCACGCACGCCTGCAGCCTGAAGTTCAGCCGCGCGGCCATGAGCGCGTCGTCGAAGCTGGGCACCACGACGATCTCATAGACGAACTGGTCATCCGGGCGGCGCCACCGCCGCAACTCTTCGCGCAGCGAGCGCTCCTGCTCCTCGGTCAAGTCCTCGACGACGAGAACCTCGAAATAGGGCCGGTCACTCCCGGGCTGTTTCACCGGGCCGGCGTCGCGATCGTAGCCGTCATCCTCGGCGCGCAAATTCCAGGCCTGACCACCGCGGTAGGATTCGGTGACCAACGCCCGGTTGGCCCGGCCCACTATCACTGCGAGCCGGTCGTACTTACCGACTGCGAACAGCCGCTGTACCTCTTGGTAGGTCTGCGCGCCGGGAAATGCCCAGAATCGCTCGATCGACCCGAGAACATCCAGCAACCTGGTTACCGTCTCGACCAACTGCTCGACGGGACGCTGCTGGGCTTCGGCGAGGGCCAGCTGAGTGGCCGCTTCCTCGAGGCTGGACCAAGAATCGTTCCTGAGCTGCCACAGGCTGTTGTAACCCAACGGTTTCGCACCTACCGGCACAGTAACCCACCTCCGCGATCTTCTCAGGCGGCAAAGGCGTTCTCACAGCCGTCTCAAGGCCACGATGCCCCCGGTAGGTCCTGGTGACAAGAGGCCGCGAGCGAACCGCAGAACGTGGCTGGCATCAGTACGCGCACGCCTCCATGGCATCAACCAAACAACCACTAAGCGTGGCGGGGGTGCACGCGGACCGGCAGCTCGGGGATGCCGCGGATGAAGAAGGAGGGCAGGTACCGCACCGCGGCCGGATCGACCACCTCGAGCCGGTCGACGCGCTGGGCGAGCTCGCGCAGCACCGCCGTTGCCTCCATCCGGGCCAGCACGTTGCCCAGGCAGGCGTGGATGCCCTGGCCGAAGCTCAGGTGGTGCCGGACGTTGCGGCGGTCGGGGTTGAACTCATCCGGCGACTCGAAGACGGACTCGTCACGGTTCGCCGAGATGTAGGACAAGAACACCACGGCTCCCTCGGGTAGCGGCACGCCGCCGAGGGTCACCGGCCGGGTGACCCGGCGGAACATCCCCTGCGCGGGGGTGGCCATCCGCAGGCCCTCCTCGACCATGACCGCCGCCCGGGCCGGATCCGCACGCAGCCGGCGCCACTGACCGGGCTGGTCGCTGAGCCTTAGCACCATGTCGGTAATCAGTTTCGTGGTGGTCTCGTTGCCGGCCACCATGAGCTCACGGACCAGCCAGACCAGCTCGGCGTTGGTCAGCGCGCCCTCGTCAGGATCGGGCTGGACCAGCACGCTGAGCACGTCATCGCGCGGCGCCGCGCGGCGCTGGTCCAGCTCGGCCGAGATCCGGTGCTGATAGTCGATCATGTCGCGTTCGGTCTGCAGCCAGCGCTCCGGCTCCAGCTGGGCGCCGAGGGAGGCGGTCGCGGCGTCCGACCA
>PMOU01000629.1 GCA_003161205.1 Actinomycetota bacterium
TAGTCCGTCGCAGAGCCGTGGATGCGCTCTTGCTGCTCGGCGTCCACCTCTGCCCACGACGGGTGGCTGCGGTCCACTACCACCGGCCGTTCTCTCTCTGGCGTCGGCTCGTGGTACTCGTCGCCGTCATTTTCATCCTCTGGACCGGGCAAGCCGTACTCGTGGCTGATGATCTCCTGAGCCTGGTGACGTGCGGCGCTCAGCCGTGCCGCTTTGGCCAGGTAGCCCTCACCTGGCGGGTCATCGCCAGCGAGCAGCTCAGCCAGTTCGGCGGCTGACAGATGCAGGGCGCACCAGTACGCGCCCAGGAAGGCATCCAAGTCTTCGACCTGCTCATACCACGGTGGCCCGAACCAGGGCCACAGGAGCTGGCACCACCACGGCAGTTCGTCATAAGGCTTCATGCTCACGCCGCCTCGCTTTCGGGCCGGTGGCCGTTGCCGGACGCAGTGACCTGGGTCACGAGCTGGCTCACCCTGCGGCGCGACAGGCCGAATCGCTCCGCCATGGCACGTTGGCTCAATGGCTGCCCGGCGGCGAGCGACGCCGCATACGCTGCGCGAACCGCCTGCTCCACTGTCCCAGGCACCTCCGGCACGTCCGGCCCGCTGAGGGTCGTGTGTGGCGTGCGGGAGCGTCTCACCTGCTGCATGGCGATCTCCACCGAGCCGATGAACGCCACCGCGGGCCAGGCCGAGATCAGCGCCCCCAGCAGCCCGTATCCCGCCCCGTAGGCGATGTTCGCGCCGATGGTGGCGGCTATGCCGAGCCACAGCATCAGCCGGGCCAGCGGTGGCGCGTCGCGGTCGTTGCGGGCCTCGTGCAGTAGGACGAGCGAGGCGGCCAGGATCAGGCCGTCCACGCTCAGCGGCAGCAGCCGGGCCGCGGTGCCGTCCTGGCCGTGCGCCCGGCCCAGCCCGTAGATGTGGGAGTAGCTGACCACCGCCGCGAAGCCGGCCACGGCGCAGACCACGGCCGCGGTCGTGAAGCGGATCACCCGGTCCCCGCTCACCGGCTCGCCCCGTGCCGTGCCGCCGCCAATGGGCTGCTCAAGGCGGATCGCGGCCGGGTCTCCGAGCCGTCCCGGAAACAGCAGGGATAGTAGAGATTACGGCTGGCGGTGCCGCGCAGTGCGCGCCGGCCGTCGCGCAGCACGGTTAGGTCGCGGACCTCGATGCACACGTACCATTGGTCTGGGCCGCACTGTTCTACGATGGTTCCTGGCAGCCACGGCCACCGCTCACGGTCGCCCTGCTCCTCGGGCTTCGAGCGCGGGTAGCGGACCTCGACCGGGCTCTCATCAGGGAACTTGCCGTCGTTGTCCTCGTCCTCGTACATGCCGACTCCTTCTGGGAGCCAGGTCGACAATGTGTGTCATTATCGTTTGCACCGTGGACCTTGATGGCATTTGCAGATACGGCTGTTGAGCTGGGAAAACAGTCAGTGGCTAACGATTCTTCCTGTGAGTGGCGACTGGCGCGGCTATTGTCGGGCCATGCCGCGTGTCAGCGCGTTCTACGGGGTGGTGATCTACATGTACTGGAACGAGCGTGATCACCCGGTAGCCCATTTCCACGCCTATCATGCAGGCCGCCGTGCCTCAGTCTCGGCGGACGGGGAGGTGCTGGCCGGCAGCCTGGAGCCCAGGGCTCTCCAGTTCGTCCGGGAATGGGCTGTCCTCCGGCGTGGTGAGATCCTGGCGAACTGGGAGCGCGCCCGGCGGAACGAGCCCCTGCTCGGCATCGACCCGCTGGCGTAGCATGAAGATCGTGGAGGAGAACTACCTGCCGGTTGTCGTGGGTGTCGCCGTGGTCGGTGACCGCGTGCTGCGCCTTCTCTTCAGCGACGGTACGGCTGGGGATGTCGACTTCTCCGCTGAACGGTGGACGGGAGTTCTTTCGCCGCTGAACGACCCCGCCTACTTCTCCGAGGTCACGGTCGACCCCGAAGCTGGAACCATTGTCTGGCCTGGCGGCATCGACTTGGCTCCCGAGCCGCTCTACGAGCAGGCCAAGGCCCACCCGCTCCTTGCCGCCTGACGCGCCTGCGTGTTATCGCTCTTGGCGGCTGACGATTCCACAGAGCCAGATCCGTGGCATCAGCGAACACGGCGTTTCGGCCGCCGGGGATCCCGCGCGGAGGCGTTCCGGGCGGCGCGCAGCCTGGGCGGCGCGCTGAGGATCGGCTCGGCGACCAGGACCCGGAAGTCTTCTAGCGTTCCGCGTGCCGGATAGCCGGAGTCGCACACGGCGCGGACCACATCGACCCGCTGGGGGCGTGGCAACTCTTCGAGCTGTGCCCGCACCGCATCCGGACCCCCGATCTCCAGTAGTTCCAGGATACTCCCGGCCATCAGCCACGCGGCTTCCTCCGCGCTTACCTCATCGGGGTCGCGATCCCGTTCCTGCACGAGCAGGGCAACCGGGCCCAGTTCCGGGTCGCGCAGCAGGCTGACCAGCAGTTCGTCTCCCTCCGGTATACCGCCGGCGAGGACGTTCAGCATCGCGGCCTTCCGGCAGAGGAACGGGCAGTCGCGGATCGCCCGGACGAGCGGATCCAGCGAGCTGCCGCGGGCGGCCCGCCAGATTGAGATCTCCTCCGCTGCGGTCGCTGGCGTGTAATGCTCGGCCACCGTGCCGAGCAACTCGGCTGGCGAGGCGCTCGCGAGTTCACCCACGAGCCCCGCCTCCCTGCCTTCCGCCAGCATGCGCTGCCGCATCGCGCGGGCGCCGAGCGGTGTAAGGCTCACCAGGCGCCCCGCTGCCGCCAACTGCTCCCGCAGGGCGGCGGCCCGCTCACCGGTGAACGGCACTACGGCGCCGGGTGGCATCGTGACACCCTCGTCCAGGTCTTCAGAGAACACCCCGCTGGCCAGGTCATGAACCGAGGCCACCGCGCCGAGAGCTTCGAATGCGTCGAAGATATGCTCCAGGTCGTTATCAACGCGCCCCCGCAGACCAATCTGCGCGATCGGGCTGAGGGAGTCCACCTCGAAGTGAGCCCGGACCGAGTCCCAGACCGACTCCGCGAGCCGGGCCACCGGAACCGGCTCTTCCATGCTGTAGATCGTGGCCAGCACGTCGGGCACTATCACGTCGTAGAGAAGCCGTAGCGGCGAGGGCGGCTCATCCGTCCAAAGTGGACGGCAGACGGCGTCGCCGAGATCAAACGCCGCCTCGAACGCGCGCTGCCAGAGGGCATCCGCGTCGGCGAGCACCGGCCGTGCCTTTGCCACTGGCACCAGACGCGGGCCCTGCCGGCGGACCAGACGTGCCTTCTTCGCCCAGTTCACGATCAGGTCCAGGCCCGGGAGATCGGGGGCGCTGCGGAAGGCCAGGCCCTCATCCCCGGTTCCGAGCAGCGATATCAGCTCCCTGGCGTCCGCGGGCCTGATGTTCCCGGCCGCTGTGAGCGTGCGGCCCTTCGGCCCCAGCCAATCAGCGAAAGCACGCAACTGGCCGAGGACCTTACTGCATCCGGCCGCCGCGGTGAGCTCCTCCGGGGGCGGGAGCTTCACCGGCAGCTGAGCGAATTTCCGCTCCTGGGCCGGTGACGGGCGGCCGAACTGCCGCTCCAGCACACGCCCCAGCAGGCCCTCGTCAAGCACTACCCGGCCTGCCTGGACATCGTTCAGGAAACCGGCCAGCGCCGCGGGATCACCGATGTCCACGCCCTGGGCCTGGGCGGCCATCGCCACCGTTTTCGCCATCCCGTACCGTTGCTGGTCGCCGATCGCGTCGGCGAACTCCCTCGCGGCGGCGTCGATGGCGGACTCGTTCTCCTCGGCGGCGGCGCCCCGCGGATCGCGCAGCCCGTGAGCGTCGAGGTAACGCAGCAGGGACCGCAGCGTCTCCGGCGCGTCCAGCAGGTCTCCCTCAGGTGCGGTCACCTTTTCCGGGATCCACTCCAGCAGCGCCCGGCGCACGTGCGCCGGGGTCCAGAAACCCAGCCGCCCGTCCGAGCTGAAGTGCCGCGAATCCAGCAGGGCTCCGGCCAGCGGGAGCGACATTACCAGGCCGTTCGCCCCGGCCCAGGCCTCAACCCGCCTGAGCAGCAGGTCACGGGCACCAAGGTAGGTATCGGATTCCTCGATCTCGTAATATGTGCGCACCGCTCAACCCTAGCCACCGGGGTAGTTCCCCAGCGCCGTGTACCACAGATGCCCGGCGGCGCCTGCCAGGAGATCGCCCGGACCAGCCTGCTGAGCCGTAGCTCGTTCGCCAGCCAGTCGGCGCCTTCGGGGCCGGGCTCTCGCCAGGGAACCCGCCGTCGTTGTCCTCGTTGTGCATGACCTTGCTTCACTTCCGGAGCCAGGTGGACAACCTGCGTGGTTATCCCTCCGGTCTGCTGATCGGACCCGTCCGCTTTGAGCGCTAACCGGACACAGAGCAGGGAACGCGTCGGTAGGCTGCTGCGTGTGTCACCGGTGTCCCGTGGACGTAAGCCCAAGAAGTCTCAGAAGAAGCGGAAGCCACATGCCGCGGTTCCGCGCGATGTCGCCCGCACGCCATCGAAGATGATGCCCGCCGGGCTCGCGGACCTGGCCACGCGGGATCCCACCGACTGGTGGGAGGCGTCGCACGATCACGTGATCGGGCATTCCGCGGCGCTGCGTGACGAGCCTGGGTCACTGGAGCTCGAGCAGGCGACCGCCGAACTGATCGGCGGCGAGCTCCATGCCGCCCTGGGCCGGGAGAAGATGGGTTTCAATATGGGCGGCTGGGCCACGCAACTCGTAGACCGGGCCGCGGGCCGGGTTCGGCGGGATCACGACCTAGACGCGTTGTGGCTGATACACGGCGTGGCGGCGATCGGTTCTTACGGGCTTAGCGACTACGCGGCCGAGCGGGCGGCGAAGGTGGCCGCTTCCCTGCCCTCCGCGCAGCCAGACTGGCTCGGTGCCGTACCAGCGGTGACTGGTGGCATCCAGGTGATCCGGGACTCCTATGGCACGCGCCTTGGCATCATCGCCGGATTCAGCTATCCAGGCCGGGCAGAACCGGTCACGTGGCTGCTGGACATCGATGGGGGTGGCTTCATCACCATCGCAGGGGCCAGGACGTTCGGTTCGCCGGACGAGGCCGCCGAGGCATGGCGCGCGGTGGTGGGGCAGAGCGCAGACTCGGCTGTGCCGAGTGCGGTCGATGCCGACGCGCTCATGTTCCTGGCTGCGTGTGTGCAGTCGGATCAGTTCGTCGGGGGTCGCGAATCGCGTTCCCGGATGGACAACTGGTACCGGGCCTACCGACGGCTGGATGACATCGTAAAGGCGCTGTCAGAGCGTGGCATGGAGCTGCCCTGGGAGCGCACGCGAACCCCGCGGACTCAGCCCGTCAATCCGGCGCCCATGGTCGGTGAGTTTACCGCCTGGTACACCGGCAGGCGCGGTCAGGCGCCGGATGCCGAGATCGTCGAAGAGGTCGCGGGAGAGTGGCTCGACTGCGTCGTGCCCGGTACAGAGCGGCTGATCTCACCGACCAGGACAACGCTCTTCCGCGCTTTGATCGGAGACTGGCGCAAGCCGTACGCCACCCCCGGGGTGGACCTGCTCACGGAATGGGTCCGCTGGCTCGGGGAGGAGTCCGGGCTGCCGGAGGCACTGATCGAGCAGGCTCTGGGAGGCGACCATGGATGATCTGCCGCACATTCTCGTGCGCAGTTCCGTACTCAAGCGCCAGCTGTCGACTTGGGGCGCGACGGCACAACCAGACGGCTCGAGGCCCGGTAACACCCCCCCGACGTACCCGGTGTGCGGTCAGTCGGCCCAGGTGTCCGGCATGCCGAGTTGCTCGCAGAGCCAGACGGCGAGGCCCGTCGGGTTGTGCACGAGGACCCGCGCATCCCTGTACGCCCCCAGGGAGGCAGCCCTCACCGACGGCCTGTTCAGTAAGACAGGCTTCACCGATGATCTGGCAGCCGAAGCGGCCGCCAGCGGAGGCAGGATTCTCCTTCTCACCTTGGACGAACTCTACGGCCAGTCGTCATAACCAGGGCAGCCCTGAATGTGTGGTTATCGCTGACAATGCGGCGAGTTGATTCACCCGCAGATAAGTCCATGACCTGGAAGAACAGCTCCCTGCCGGATATTTCCCTTCCAATGACTGGTGTTATGGTCGGCTGAGAGCATGCAGATCAGCCTGTTCGGCGCGAATCGAGGATGTCCGTGGCGGACGAACTCAAAGGCCGATTACTGTTTCGCCCAGCAAGCCTTCGCTAGCCGGCTCTCGGAGAGGAATTATCCGAACGGCACAGGAGGACAGGCATCCGTCGCCCAGGCTCCCCGGTTCGCGCCAGGTGGTACGACGGATGACGACCGCGGAATCTGGGCGATTGCCAACCTTGGTCTACCTACCGGCATCTTGTGCGCTGTTACCGCGCCTAGTGCCTCTGATCCAGCCCTCATCATACGATCGTGTCATGACACAACCGCATGATGCTGAGAAGCTGCCGTCACCATCAGCGGCGCTCTTGCAGCTCGCCCGGCTGAAGGCCGATATGAGCCAGCGAGAACTGGCCGAACGAGCTGGAGTGCCGATTACCATGATCTCGGCCTACGAGCGTGACCTGCGGCAGCCGACGCTCACGACCCTGCTGAGACTGCTGCATGCGGCCGGCTTTGACCTCCGCCTGCATCTGGCCGCCTATGACACGCATGACGACGTACTTGCCGAGCTGGAAGCTGGCCGCTCCGAGTCCGAGCGGCAGCGCAGGGATCGCCAGCTTCAGGCATGGCGCCAGGCCACATCCGCAGAGGATCTGGCGTGAGCGACCTGCAAGATGCCGGCGAACCGGAGTTGAATGCCGCAGCCATTGTCGAAGTCCTGAACCGGCACCAGGTGCGCTACGTCATTATCGG
>PMOU01000582.1 GCA_003161205.1 Actinomycetota bacterium
GCACCTGCGCAAGACCCTCGCCCCGCTCACCTACACCGACGAGCACCCCCCGAGCCAGGCCAACCCCGTCGCGCCCGCCCGCCGCTCCGCCCGCGCAGCCGGCAAGGCCGCCGTCCACGCCAGCCCGGACGGCCAGATCCTGCACAGCTTCCGCGGCCTGCTCGATCACCTCGCCACCCTGACCCGCAGCACCATCACCATCGGCGGCGCCAGCTTCGAGAAAATCAGCGACCCCACCCCGGCCCAGCGCCGCGCCTTCGACCTCATCGGCGCCCCGATCCCGCTGACCCTCACCCCGACGTAGACAGGACCCAGCCAAGCGACCCGGCGAAACCGCAGCCCAGCGGCCTACCGACTAANNCTAGCGATAGCCGCGCTCGTCCTGGTGCCATCCCTGGTTCTCGTGCTGGTCGTGGAGCCGACCGTCCAGATCGCTCAGCACCTTCGACTGGCCTGGACGGGCCTTGACGTGTTCGAGCTTCTTGCCATGGCGCATACCGGGCGCGCTCTCCATCACCGGTCGGCGACCGTGGTCGTTCCGGCCACGGTCACGGGCACGCTGCTGCTGTGCGACGCGTGGATCAACGGCATCTCGTCGGCTGCGGCGGGGGGATTCGGGGGGATCGCGCTGGCCTTCGTCGAGGTTCCGATAGCTGCCCTCAGCTTCTGGGTCGCCACGCGAGCGATGGTCGGATAGAGCGCACGCCGGAACCCTATTTAATGAGGCCGAACGGGCCGTGGTGCCAGCTGTCGCCCCTCCTGCCTGCTGCCCTGGCAGGCAGCCGTCCGTTTCGGGCCGTCCGCCGGCCGGGCTTATCACCCGGGTCAGGACAGCGCTAACGGGAGACGATGACTGCCGCTCGGTGCCCGGGGGCGGCCTTCAGCTTGACGTCGCCTGTCAGCAGTTCGCAGCCAAGTGCCTCGGCTAGCGCGATGTAGGCGGCGTCGTACGCTCCCAGGTTGTGGCGCAGCTCCCACATCCGGGGATGATAGGGCCAGACCGGATGGCGGGTGATCCGGAGGCGGGCGTAGTCGGCCAGCATCTGTTCTCCGCGGTAATCGGTGATCTTCCTGCCCGCCGCGAGCCCCCGGACGGTAGAGGCAACCTCCACGTCGAGATGGTGCGGAGCATGCAGCGTGCGCGGCGCGGACAGTCGCTGCCGCAGCACCTCATCTCCCTCCCGCGCGGACAGAGCGTCGACCACAAGGGAGCAGTCGACGACATAGGTGAGGCTCAACGCCGCCCCTGGTCGCGCGCCGCGAGAATGTCGTCCATGGTCAGGTCCACCGGTTCCCGGTCGCGCGCGATCCGGGCGATGACCTCGGCGTTGGTCTCNNTCGCGCAGGACCGCGAGTGTCGCCGGATCGACGTCGCGGACTTGGACAATCCCCGTATCCGTAGGCTCGCTCATACCTGCAGGATACCATCATTCATGCACCATGCATGAAGATGGTGCCGGCATTGCCTCTAGCCGCGCCCGGATGCCGGACCCGTAACGCCCGCCGCGTGTCGCGCTGGTGAACCACGCCGTACCTTGCCCGGGTTCAGGAGCTGGCCGGCTCCTTGTCGACCGAGGCCCGGTAGATCTGCTCGATCGACGACTCGAGCTGGGCGTTGAACTGCTCGTCGGTCTGGCTGTCCGTCAGCCCCTCCAGAAGCGCGCGCGAGAAGCTGGCGATGAGGGTGGGATCGCGGACGAGCCGGGCGCAGGCCTCGTCCCGGCTGTAGCCGCCCGACAAGGCGACGACCCGCAGGACGCGCGGGTCCGACGCCAGGTCGCCGTACAGGCCAGGCTGGGTCGGGATGGTGATCTTCACCATCACGGTCGCGCCGTCCGGCAGCGCCTCGATGTGCTTGGCGATGGCGTCGTGCANNAACTGCTGGTCCACGATGGCCGAGATCCCGGCCTCGTTGGCGTCCTTGATCACCGACCGCATCTTGGTCCCGAAGATCTGGTGCCGCTGCGCGCGCTCGAGCAGATCGTCGAGGGTGTCGATGGGCTTCATGAGCTGCACGTCGTCCTGCTCGGGGGCCAGCCCCAGGTCGACTTTCAGGAACGGCACCACGTTCTTCTCGTCCCACAGGTACTGCGCCGTGGGAACGCCGTTGACGTCGCGTTCCATGGTCTGCTCGAACAAGATCGCCGCGAGGACGCGCGAGCCGTCGAACGCCGGGCTGGTGACAATACGCGTCCGCATGGCGTGGACCAGGTCGAACATCTCGGCGTCGTTGCTGTAGCGGTCCTGCTCAATACCGTACTCGGCCAGCGCCTTGGGCGTGCTGCCGCCGCTCTGGTCAAGGGCAGCGAAGAAGCCGCGGCCGGTCCGGATCTTCTCAGACTGGGTAGTGTTCACGCTTCCATATTCTGGCACCAAGCCGCGCGGGCTGGGCAGTGCCTTGGCCTTGTCCCCGAGGTTGGCGGTAGAGCAGACTACGCGTGTGGAGCCCCCCGAGATCCGATACGCCCGTAGCGGTGACGTGCACATTGCTTATGGCGTGGTCGGTGACGGTCCGATCGATGTCGTGTTCGTCAGCGGCTGGGTGGTGTC
>PMOU01000488.1 GCA_003161205.1 Actinomycetota bacterium
GGGTCCGGCCCGGCCAGCCCATCGAGCTCGGCGTCGACACCCGCCACCTGCACTTCTTCGATCCGAACACCGGCCTTTCCATCGGCCATCCGAAGGCCACGGCCGGGCTGGCCGAGCAGCCGGGGTAGCAGGCGAGCGGCTGGCTGACGGCGGCCGAGCCGTCAGCCAGGGCCGCAGCAGCCGGCGGCCCATGCGAAACTAAGGGGATGCAGCGGAATCCGGAAGACCTCTTCGAGTTGAGTCCGGCCGCGCCCGACATCTCAGACGCACCGGTCTTGCTCTACCTGGAGGGCTTCATCGATGCGGGTAACGCTGGCCGCCTGCTCGCCGAGCACCTGCTGCGCAACTTCTCCCATGAGACGATCGCGCAATTCGACGTTGACCGGCTGATCGACTACCGGTCGCGGCGTCCGCTGATGACCTACGACAACAGCCGGTGGGAGAGCTACGACCCTCCCGAGCTGGCTCTGCACCTGCTGCGCGACGCGGCCGAACGGCCCTTCCTCCTGCTGACGGGACCGGAGCCCGATCACGAGTGGAACCTGTTCGCCGAGGCGGTCCTGCAGATCTCGACCCGGCTCCAGGCCGGCCCGGCGATCAGCTTCCTCGGCATCCCGGCCGGGATGCCGCATACCCGGCCGCTCGGGGTGATCGCGCACGCCACCCGCGAAGAGCTGATGACCGGCTATCAGCGGCTGTCGAGCCGGATTCAGGTGCCGGGCAGCGCCCCTGCCCTGCTCGAGCTGAAGTTCGGCGAGGCAGGCCGGGACGCGCTCGGCTTCGCTGTGCAGGTTCCCCACTACCTGGCCCAGGCGGTTTACCCGCCGGCCGCGCTGGCCCTGCTCGGCTCGGTGACGACGTCGACCGGGCTCGAACTGCCGGACACCGAACTCCGGGAAGCCGCCGAGCGCACCAATGAGGCGATCGAACGTCAGATCGCGGACTCCGCGGAGGTCGCGGAACTGGTCCGCGCGCTCGAGCAGCAGTACGACACGGCCACGGCCGAAGCCGAGAACCCGGTGGCGGGCCTGCTCGCCGAGGGCGAGGCCATGCCCACCGCCGACGAGCTCGCCGCCCAGTTCGAGCGCTTCCTGGCCGACAACCAGGGCCGCACCGACCCGCCGGGTTCGCCTGACCACTGATCCCGCCTGGTGCGGCTGACCGGTTTGGNNGGCTAACCGGTTTGGCGCGGCTAACCGGCGAGGATCAGCTCCCGCGGGGTGTGGTTCAGGCGCTCGAAGCCCTCGTCGGTGCAGACCACGATGTCCTCGATCCGGGCGCCGTGCGGCCCGGGGTAAATGCCGGGCTCGACGGAGAACGCCATGCCGGGTTCGAGCGCTTCTTGGTTGCCCGCCACGATGTACGGGTCCTCGTGCGCCTCGAGCCCGATACCGTGGCCGGTCCGGTGGATGAAGGAATCCCCGTATCCGGCCCTGGTGATCGGCTCGCGCGCGGCGGCGTCGACCGACTCCGCGGTCACCCCGGGCCGCACCGCGGCGCAGGCGGCCTCCTGGGCCTCGTACAGGACCTTGTAGTACGCGGTGAACTCGGCCGGCGGCTCCCCGATCGCGTAGGTCCGGGTGCTATCCGAGCAGTAGCCCGAGGGCATCGTGCCGCCGATGTCCACCACCACGGCGTCCCCGGCGGCCAGGACCCGGTCCGACACCTCGTGGTGCGGGCTGGCGGCGTTGGGGCCGGACGCGACGATAGTGAAGTCGACGCTCGCGTGTCCCTCGGCCAGGATCGCCTCGGCGATGAGCGCGCCCACGGCCCGCTCGGTCAGCCCGGGCCGCAGCCAGCCGGGGACCTGGGCGTGCACGCGGTCGATCGCGGCGCCGGCCTCGCGCAGCGCCGCGACCTCGGCCGGGGTCTTCCTGATGCGCAGCGGGCGCAGCGCGGCCCCGGCCAGCGCCAGCCGCGCCGCGGGCAGCGCGTCACGGAACTGCAGCACGGAAAGCGCCCACATCCGGTCCGACACCCCGACCGTCGCGACGTCGCCGAGCATGCTCGCAACCAGCCGGAACGGATCAGCGGTCTCTTCCCAGGGGATCATCTCCAGGCCCCACGCGCCAGCCGGGGAGGCCTGCGCCGCGGCCAGCTCCAGGCGCGGCACGAACAGGGCCGGGTCCCCGTGCGCCGGGACCGCCAGGCAGGTCAGCCGCTCGAGCTGCTTGGCGTCGTAGCCGATGACATACCTCAGGTCCGGGCCCGGNNGCTAGGCCTGCGACACCGCGGTGACGAACCGGCTCAGCGAAGATCCCAGTCCCCATCGTTCGCCGAGCTCCTTCAGCCGGGCGGCATCGGCGGGCACGACGGGCAGCTGGCCCCCGATCTCGGGCAGCGGCACGTCCTCCACCACCCGGACCACCGACAGGGCCACATCCAGGTACTCCCTGGCCTTCTGGAGCTTGTCCCGGCTGCCGCGCGGGAATCCGCCGTGGCCCGCGTCCAGCGCGGTGATGATCCCCTCGATGCTGCCGAACGTCCCGATCAGCGCGGCTGCGGTCTTCTCCCCGACACCCGGGACGCCGGGCAGCCCGTCGCTCGGATCCCCGCGCAGCGCGGCGAAGTCGGCGTAGGCCCGGCCCGGGATACCGTACTTGGCCGCCACCGCCGCCTCGTCGATCACGTCCATGTTCAGCAGGCCGCGCACGGTGTAGATGATGCGCACGCCCCGGGCATCGTCGACGAGCTGGAACAGGTCCCGGTCTCCCGTGACCACGTCCACCGGGTCAGCGGAGCGCGTTGCGAGCGTGGCCATCACATCATCCGCCTCGAAACCCGGTTGCCCGGCCATCGCCAGCCCAGCGGCGTGCAGCACCTCTTCGATCACCGGGATCTGCGTGGCCAGCGCGGGCGGCGTCTCCTCCGACGTGCCGTCAGCGGCGAGACGGTGCGCTTTGTAGGAGGGAATGGCCGCGACCCGGAAGGCCGGCCGCCAGTCCGCGTCCAGGCAGGCGACCAGCCGGGCGGGCTGCCGGGCCCGGACCAGCCGCCCGATGGTGTCGAGCAGCCCGCGCACCGCGTTCACCGGCGTGCCGTCCGGCGCCCGGACGGTATCCGGCACCCCGAAGAACGCCCGGTAGTACAGCGACGCGGTATCCAGCAGCATCAGCGAGCCCACCCCGCCATCCTGTCACTGCCCCCGGGGGGAACGGGGGGCGGGTAGCCCCCCCGTATCCGGGGGGTCTGGGGGGTCGTCCCCCGGGGCTAAATCAATACGACCTTGCCGTCCACGACGTCGATCTGCTTCGTCGGCAGGGGCCGGGGGGCCGGGCCGGTGACGACGGCGCCGTTCGTGATCTTGAACTCACTGCCGTGACAGGGGCAGTCGATGGTGCCGTCGGCGACCTCGCTCAGGATGCAGCCCACGTGCGTGCAGACCGCGCTGAACCCCTTGTACTGGCCGCGGACTGGCTGGGTCACAACCACTCTNNGCGAAGATCTTGCCGCCGCCGACCGGGATCTCGCTGGCGGTGCCGAGCACAGTGCCGCTGACCTTGGGGCCCATGGCACCTTTCTTCGGCTCACTGCTCTCGGCGGTGCTACTGGACTTGGGGCTGGCCGGCTTGGGGGTGGCCGATGCCGAGCTCGCCCCCATAGGCCCGGCCGCGGAGGCCATCGGGGACGCGGCCGGGCCGTCGTGCTCAACTACCCCGGCCTCGTTGGCGTCATACGGAACGGCCGCCGTGCTGCACCCGGCCAGCGCTCCGCCTAGTCCCGCCAGGCTCACTCCCAGCAACACGCCGCGCCTGCTCGGCCGCGCCTTCTTGCCAGGCTCGCCGAGCCTCTCAGTTCCGGCCGTCATGTACCACCCTTTGCTCGTCCGGCGTCCGCTCTGCGACTCCGTCTTACGTGCAACCGACCCTTGCCCGCCGGCGATGCCGGAATCCGTAAGAGTCCGGTAACCGTGGTGCGCGGCTCNNTTCATTACATTCAGCTAGCTGAGCATAGGGTTGGCGGCATGACGTTGCGGCTTGTCCAGATTACGATGGATGCCCGGGATGACTCCGCGGTCGGCCGGTTCTGGGCAGAGGCGCTCGGCTGGGGGGTTTCCAGCGAGGGACCTGGCGTGACCAACGTCGAACCCGCGGGCTTCGCCTATCCCGACCCCGTCGCCGTCTGCATCGACGTCCTGGCCGTCCCGGAACCCAAGACGGTGAAGAACCGCGTGCACCTCGACCTCGCCACCACGTCCGCGGCCCATCAGGCGGACCTGATCGCGCGCCTGCAAGATCTCGGCGCGACGCCCGCCGACGTGGGCCAGGGCGACGTCTCATGGACCGTCCTGGCCGACCCGGAGGGCAACGAGTTCTGCGTGCTGGCGCCCTGGCCGGGCGGCCGGGACACCGGGCCAGTAGCTGCGGTGACGGTCGACTGCGCGGACCCGCGGGCCATGGCCCGGTTCTGGGACGAGGCGATGGACTGGACCCTGCACCAGGTGACCGACGATCACGCGGTGCTGCGCTCCGCCAAGGGTGTCGGACCGTA
>PMOU01000062.1:0-5675 GCA_003161205.1 Actinomycetota bacterium
CAGCCCGGCCTGGCCGAAGCTCTTCGCCTGCGCGGCCATCCGCTCCGCCCGGTCCGGCGCCAGGTCCAGGAGCCCGATCTGCGCCGCGTCGGGCACCGCGGCCAGCACGATCAGGTCACGGAACCGGTCCAGCATGTCGGCCGCGAACCGGCGCGGCTCGTGGCCGCCCTCGATGACCCGGTTCACCACCCGGAACACGGCCGCGCCGTCGGCGGCGGCGAACGCGTCGGTGATCTCGTCGAGCAGGCTGGCGTCGGTGAAGCCGAGCAGCGCCACCGCCCGCTCGTAGCTGAGCCCGGACTCATCGCTCCCGGCCAGCAGCTGGTCCAAGATGGACAGCGAGTCCCGCACCGAGCCCGCCCCGGCCCGCACCACGAGCGGCAGCACCGCTTCTTCCACCGCGACGCCCTCGGCGCGCAGGATGTCCTGCATCAGCTCCCGCAGCACCGACGGGGGAACCAGGCGGAACGGGTAGTGGTGCGTGCGCGACCGGATGGTCGGGATGACCTTCTCCGGCTCGGTGGTGGCGAAAATGAACTTCAGGTGCGACGGCGGCTCTTCGACGAGTTTCAGCAGCGCGTTGAAGCCCTGCTGGGTGACCATGTGCGCCTCGTCGATGATGTAGATCTTGAAGCGCCCGGACACCGGCGTGTAGAAGGCCCGCTCACGCAGTTCCCTGGCGTCATCCACGCCGCCGTGCGAGGCCGCGTCGATCTCGATCACGTCGATGCTGCCGGGCCCCGAGGGCGCGAGGGCGACACAGGAATCGCACACGCCGCAGGGGTCGGGGGTCGGGCCCTGGACGCAGTTCAGCGAGCGGGCGAGAATCCGGGCGCTGGAGGTCTTGCCGCACCCGCGCGGGCCGCTGAACAGGTAGGCGTGGTTGATGCGCCCGGTGCGCAGCGCCTGCCGGAGCGGACCGGTGACGTGCTCCTGCCCCTTCACCTCGGCGAACGTCGCCGGGCGGTACTTGCGGTACAGCGCTAGCCCTGATTGGGCAAGTCCGGGCTGGGCCAGGCTCGCCGGGGGGGAAGGGTTCGTTCCGCCGCCGTCCGACGCGGCTGCTGCCATCAGCTCATCCTCACCGGTAATAAGGGACCCCCCGCACACCCATCAGAGCCCACGTACCCTTGCTGCCTTCCGGCCCTGGGGGGGTTGGCGGGATAAACGCCGTGCGGGGGGTCGGGAGCAAGTGTAGTCAGCCACGGGACCCGATGTTGCGCAACCCGGCCAGCGGCGGATTCGGGTAAGCTCACCGGCGGAGGATTCGCCTAGTGGCCTAGGGCGCACGCTTGGAAAGCGTGTTGGGGGCAACCCCTCAAGAGTTCGAATCTCTTATCCTCCGCCCAACCTGAGCAGCTGCTCAGCTGTGCCCGGCGACCTTGTGCGGGGCGTAGGGCGCCTCCAGCCGGTCGATCTCGTCCCTGGTGAGCTCCACGTCCACCGCGGCGATGGCGTCGTCGAGGTGTGCCATCTTGGTGGCGCCGATGATCGGTGCGCTGATGCCCGGCTTGGAGAGCATCCACGCCAGCGCCACCTGCGCAGGGCTTACGTCCCGATCCGCGGCGACTCCGGCGACGGCCTCGACGATGGTGCGGTCCTCGTCGCGGTAGAGGGTCCGGCCGAATTCGTCGGTCTCGCTGCGGGCGCTGGTGGCATCCCAGGGCCGGGTCAGCCGGCCGCGGGCCAGCGGGCTCCACGGGATGACCCCGATGCCCTGGTCCCGGCAGAGGGGGAGCATCTCCCGCTCCTCCTCCCGGTACAGCAGGTTGTAGTGGTCCTGCATGCTCACGAAGCGCGACCAGCCGCGGGCATCGGACAGGTGCAGGGCCTTGGCGAACTGCCACGCCCACATCGACGAGGCCCCGATATAGCGGGCCTTGCCGGCCCTGACCACATCATTGAGCGCTTCGAGCGTCTCCTCGATCGGCGTGTGGGGATCCCAGCGGTGGATCTGGTAGAGGTCCACGTAGTCGACGCCGAGGCGGCGCAGGCTGTGATCGATCTCAGTGAAAATGACTTTGCGGGAGAGGCCTCGTCCGTTGGGTCCCGGTCGCATCGCCCCGTGGACCTTCGTGGCCAGCACCACCTCGTCGCGGTTGGCGTACTCGGCTAGCGCCCGGCCGGTGATCTCCTCGCTGGAACCGGCGGAATAGACGTTGGCGGTGTCGAAGAAGTTGATGCCGGCCTCTATCGCCCGGCGGAAGAAGGGCCGGCTGGCCTCCTCGTCCAGGCTCCACTCGTGCGTCCCCCGTTTGGGGTCGCCGTAGCTCATGCAGCCAAGGCATATGCGCGACACGCGCAGACCGGTCGATCCGAGGTTGACGTACTCCATTGATGTTCCTCACTGCCGTCCGGGGGTTTGCCTCTTGTGCGCTCCCTACCCGATTGGCCGCGTCCTGAACGAGGCGATGGCCGCTCAGCGGCCGCCCTTGCTCCAGGCGTCCGTCTCCTTGCTGCAGGCGGCGTACCGCACCGTGGCNNCGTGACCATGCTCAGCAGGCTGAGCACCATGATGCAGATCATCACTGTCCGCCGCCGCGCCGACCGACGGGTGATGGCCTCGGTGACCGGCATGGCCTCCCGCGCCGCCACCCGGCCGAAGGCCGCGAACATCGATCTCAGCTGCGGATCAGCCGCCTGCAGAATCCGCTCGATCTGGTCAAGAACCGCTTGCTGGCGGGCGGGCAGGGCCATCTGTTTCTCCGTGCGTCCATCAATGTCGCTGCCGTGCTGATCCCAGGCACATGTGCCTGCTGATGCCAACTTGGAGGAGACCCGGGCAGCTGTCGATCAACTATTACCCGCGCCACGTCAGCGAAACAAGCTTCGGCCCTTCGGCTGCCGCCCTTGGCCGTCTTCCCGGGACGGGCTGTCTGGCCCCGCGGCTCCGCTCTAGCTGGCTCACCGGGCGTTCTTCACACCGGGTGAGGGCCATTGGTCACTGCCAGGTCCGGGACCCGTCGCCTCGTCGAGCGCGTCCAGCTGGGGTTCGATGGCGGCCCTGAGGCGGTGGAGGAGTGCTTCTGCTTCCCGCCGCTGGCCGTCGTCGGGTATCCGGGCGGCGGCCACGCTGAGATCTTCTTTCTGGTCGGTGACGTAAGCCCCGGTGAGTTCACCGAGGCGATCGAGGTCGCGGTCGATCGCCCCGAGCGTGGCGTAGCGACCCTGGCCGTCTTCATCCAGGTAGTACTGGTCGTGCGGTGTTGCCATGGGGGATGTCCTGTCTCTGAATAGGTGCGGCTGGCCTGCGTGCCCAGCGATGTTCAGGGACCATGAAGCGCGCCTCAGCGGTCGCTGACGGGACCAGGAGTGACCTCGGCTCTGGGGCGACGTCCTGGGTAGCGATGCGCTGAGGGAGTACAAGCATCGGCGACCAAGATCATTTAACGCTATCCCCGAATGCGTGGGTGTTTTGGTGCTGTCGCTGCCAGAGTTGCCCTGGATCACCAGTGTTACTAGGCGTGGCGATCTGATGAGCCCGGCTCCTCTTCAGCTGATGCTGCCGTGGGTGATCTTTACTATGATAACTAAATGTGATGGCATGGTCACACATAAGCGCAAAGATCGCGGGGAACTTCAGGCCGTCTAGCCAGACCCGGGCTCTGGCCGGCCTGGGGTGGTGACCGGGAGCCTTGTTTAACGCCTGCCATGCATGCTGTCGCGCAGCCTCTCCAGTCCGACCCGGATCCGGCTCTTGACCGTCCCGACCGCGACGCCCAGGATGACGGCAATTTCGCTGTGGGTGTGGCCGCCGTAGAAGGCGAGCATGATGGCCTGGCGCTGCGGGCCGCTGAGCCGGTCCAGGGAGGACGTCAGCCGTTCACGGTCGATGATGTCCTCCACGGTCTCGCTCACCTGGTCCCAGGCCACCGGCACCTCGCCGTCGCGCCGTTCGCGGGTGGCCTCGGCCACGGTGGAGCGGACCCGGTCGATGGCGCGGCGGCGGGCGATCGTCAGGGCCCACGCGGCCGCGCTGCCCCGGCCCGGGTCGAAACGGCCAGCCGTGCGCCAGATCTCCATGAGGACTTCCTGGGATACTTCCTCGGCCTGGGCCCGGTCCCTCGTGACCGCCAGCGCCGTGCGGTAAACGGGCCCAGATAGCTGCTTGAAGAGCACGTCGAAGGCACCGTGCTCGCCCTGCGCCACGGTCACGATCAACTTGTCCAGGTTGTCCGCGTCGGCGGACTGATCCGGGATGATGGGGTCGCCATTGCCCTGCGTCACGAACGGCCATTCGGACCCGTCGCGCCCGCGGCTTGGTCTGCGGCCCCCTGGCAGCGGGATATGCCTGCGCGGCGGCCACTTCAGTCCAGGTCAGCGCGCTGGCGGGCAGAAAGATCCGTTCTGTGATGATCTGAGTGCCGCTGTGCTCCGAATACCTTCGAAAGAGTCTTCAGTTCGGGAGGGAAACGACGGTGTTTGGTAAGAACTATGTAGGCCGGCTGATCGATCGCAGCGCCGAGAACCCGGAGGACAGGCGCCGGTTCCTGAAAGGCGCGAGCGCCGCGGGCCTCGGGCTCGTGGGCGCGGGGCTGCTGGCCGGGATGGACGCCCCCGCGGCTTCCGCGGCCGTGGAGGACTACGGCATCTCGGACAGCGCGATCCTGAACTTCGCGCTGAACCTGGAGTACCTGGAGGCGGAGTTCTACTCCTACGCCGTCTACGGATACGGCCTGCCGTCCAGCCTGACCTACGGCAAGGGGCACCGGGGGCCGGTCGAAGGCGGTCACGAGGTCCCGTTCAGGAGCAGTTCCCTGCGGCAGTTCGCCACCGAGATCGCCCGGGACGAGCACGAGCACGTGGCCTTCCTGCGCTCCGCGCTGGGCAGCGCCGCGGTGTCCCGGCCGACGATCAACATCAACAGCAGCTTCACCGCCGCAGCGACCGCGGCCGGGCTAATCAAGGCCGGGGAGACCTTCAACGTCTACGCGAACGAGGACAACTTCCTGCTCGGCGCGTTCATCTTCGANNGCGGCCAACATCCGCACCGTGCTCTACCACCGCGGCCTGGCCGCGGCCGCCAACGCCATCTCCGCCGCCCGCGACAGCCTCGACGGACCCAGCGATGATGACCAGGGCGTCACCTTGAACGGCCAGGCCAACATCGTCCCCGCCGACTCCAACGGCCTGGCCTTCGGCCGCACTCCGGCCCAGGTGCTGAACATCGTCTACCTGACGCCCGACGTGGCCAACTCCGGCGGGTTCTACCCNNCAGCTGCACACCAGCGGCTGACCCGGAACACGGCGGCACGGCCGGCCAGGGCGGATCCCGCGATCGGGACCGTCCGGGCCGGCCGCAATGCCGCCGGGCCCGGTCAGCGCGGCACGCGACGGCTAACGCGGCATGCGACGGCTAAGGAGCGTACGGCCAGGCGCGGCGTGCCGGCCTGCGTGCCGCTGACCACCCAGGCGGTAATTCAGCCGGGCGGCCGTCCGCTTGATGGCGGACACGACGTTTACCGAGTGGAAGGGACCGGACGCCCAGGAACTGTTAAGCGCTGAGGAATGCGCTTGAATCTGGGCAGCCTTTATCCCATCGCGAAGCATGACACGCCCTCCCAGTACCTGGCCCTAGCCAGGGCTTACCCGCCGGTGGACGACTTTACGCGCGTTGTCCGCCCTTACCTATACGAGACGCGGGGTCAGGAAAGGCGGTTTACGTTGTATTCAAT
>PMOU01000062.1:5730-5886 GCA_003161205.1 Actinomycetota bacterium
GGTGGCATATATCCGCTTTGCCGCGCGGATATTCGGGCCTATAACGCTGGCCTGGTAACAATGCGTGCACGGGAAAGCAGCGCGTCAGCTGTTCGTGGGGGCGACATGGCCGGGCTTGGGATGGGTCTTGGCATGCGCCCGGCGCGCGGCCGCGGC
>PMOU01000575.1 GCA_003161205.1 Actinomycetota bacterium
CCGAGGACACCCTGCGCCAGCCAGTCACGGATGATGGCCACGTGCGGCAGGAAGCGGGTCCACATCGCCTCCATGGCGAATAGGCCGCGCTCTCTCGCCACCCGGACGATCCCGCGGGCTTCGGCGGCGTTCATCGTGAACGGCTTCTCGACCAGTACGGGCTGGCCCGCCTGCAGCGCGAGGATCGCGTTGTCGTGGTGCATCGGGTGCGGCGTGGCCACGTAGATCACGTCAACGTCCGGATCGGCCACCAGCGACTCATAGCTGCCATGGGAGTTCGCGATGCCGAACTCGCCCGCGAAACGGTCCGCGGAGCCCTGGCTGCGCGAGCCGACCGCGACGGCAACGCCGGAATCGGTCAGGCGCAGATCGGTCACGAATGCGCTCGCGATCCCGCCCGTTCCGAGGATCCCCCACCGCACGGGGCTATCCGCCACGTCTTTGTCCCTCCGCCGGCCGGTAAGGATGATCAGCCTATTTGACGGCCCAAGCCCGCGCGGCTCGGCCCTGCCGCAACTCCGAACGGGTTAGTTCAGGACGAATTGCCGGTAGATCAGGAAGACGTTCATGAGGCTGATCGCGATGGCGATGGTCCAGGCGGAGATGGCCAGCGTGCGGCTGTTGACGTGGACTCCCATGATGTCGCGGCGGCCGGTGAGTATCACCAGCGGCACCAGCGCGAACGGGATGCCGAAGGAAAGTATGACTTGGCTGAGCACGAGCACGCTGGTGGGGTTGACTCCGATCGCGAGGACGACGAGCGCGGGGATCATCGTGATCGCCCGGCGCAGCGCCAGGGGGATCTGGAAGTTGATGAAGCCGGCCATCACGACCTGGCCGGCGTAGGTGCCGACGCTGGAGGAGGAGGCGCCCGAGGCGAGGAGCGCGACCGCGAACGCGAGCGCGGCAAGACCGCCGACGAGGTGTCCGATCTCGGTGTGTGCCTGCTGGAGGGTGCTCAGGCCCGACAGGGCAGGCGTGTGGAAGAGCTTGGCCGCGACGGCGAGCATGGCCAGGTTGACGAGGCCGGCGAGCCCGAGGGCGATGTACACGTCGAGGCGCTCGAAGCGCAGCACCCGCTTTTTCTCGGTGTCATCGCGGCACACCATCCGGCCCTTGGTCAGCGCGGAGTGGAGGTAGATCACATGGGGCATCACGGTCGCACCGACGATACCGACGGCGATGTAGAGGTAGCTCGTGCCGTGGATGCCGGGAATCAGGCCGCGCAGCGAGCCGTGAACGGACGGCCCGATCCGCAGCGTTTCGTACAGAAAGCCCGCGAAGATGATCCCGAGCAGCGCGCTGATCGCGAGCTCGAAGCGGCGGAAGCCGAGGGCCTGCAGCCCGAGGATCCCGAACGCGATCACCCCGGTCATCAGCCCGGCGGGCAGCAACGGGACGGCAAACAGCAGGTTCAATCCGATCGCCGCACCGACGAACTCGGCGAGGTCGGTCGACATCGCCATGACTTCCGCCTGAACCCACATGCCCCAGCTGAACACGCGCGGAAAGTGCTCCCGCACGGCTTCGGGATAGTCATGTCCGGAGACGATCCCGAGCTTGGCCGACAGGTACTGGATCACCATGGCGACCAGGTTCGCCGCGAGCACGACCCACAGCAGCAGGTAGCCGAACTCCGCGCCGCCCTGCAGGTCGGTGGCGAAGTTGCCGGGATCGACGTACGCGATCGAGGCGACGAACGCGGGGCCGAGCATGTACANNGCCAGCGCCAGTGCCCTCGAGCGCGGGAGTCGAGCGGCCCGGTGGTGGTGTCACGGCGGCTCCTGCTGGTTGCCAGTGCGACGGATCAAGGGAACGTGCACAGGTTATGGCATCCCTAAAAAGGTTATGGCACCCCTAGATTTTTCGTCAACCAGCCAAGACTGCGCTCCGGCGGCACAGCGGGGGTTCGCCAGTTACGGCCTCATGGCACACGTGAACGGCTCGAAGCCGACGTCGCCCCGGTCGGGTCAGGACCTCTCGTCTACCTCGACCTGCATGGCTGCGACCACGCTGGCCGTCAGGGCGTGCGTGACCCCGGCCACCCGGACGGCGAGCGTCCCGGCCGCCTCACGCTCGGCCAGCACCTCTACCTGTTGTCCCAGGGCGATACCGAGCCGGGTCAGCTGGCGCAAAATTTCTGGGTCCGCATCCGATACCCGCACCAGGATCCCCTGCTCTCCGGGCCGGAGCGCCGACAGGCTTCGGGCGGCCGGCTCGTCCACCCGGCCGTCCGAGGTCGGGATGGGGTCTCCATGGGGATCTCGGGAAGGATTACCCAGCTTGGCCGCGATCACCGCTTCCAGCTCCGGAGACAGGGCGTGCTCCAGCCGCTCGGCCTCATCATGAACCTGGTCCCATGACAGGCCCAGCGCTACAGCCAGGTAGAGCTCGAGAAGGCGATGGCGCCGCACGACGGCCAGTGCGCTCCGGTGCCCTGCCTCCGTGAGACGGACCCCGCGGTACGGAACGTAGGTCACCAAACCCAGGTCGTCCAGTTTCCTGAGCATCTCCGACGCCGAGGCGGCCGTCACGCCGAGATGCTTAGCCAGGTCGTTGGTGCTGACCGTGTCGACTGGCGCTCCGGACTGAAGCTTGTAGATGGCCTTGGTGTAGTCCTCAACAGCCACGGACATGCTGCGCCGCGGTCGCTGCGCTGCCACCCTCATAAAAAATTATGGTATGGCGAAACCTGATGCCGGTCAAAGCATATCTGGACCCTGACCTGCAAGATCTTACCTGGGGCGGTTGATGGCGCCGAGGGGCATGAACAGGTCGTCCACGATCGCCAGGTGATCCGCTAGGCGTCGGCCCCGGTCCTGAGGGCGGCCTGTTCGCGGGCGGCCCACGCCTGCAGGCCCTCGTCGGTGAGCAGCCGGGTGAACGCCTCGTCGGCCGCGCCCAGGAGCGGGCCGTCCGCGCCGAGCCGGGCCGCAGCGATGGGCGGCGGCGGCATCACGCGGAAGGCCATCAGCCCGTCGTGGTAGGCGGCGGTGATCTCGTCCGCGGCGAGGCGGAGCAATTCCGGCCCGAGGCCGCCGACCACCACGAGGTGCGGGTCCATGCCGTTCACGAGCCCGGCGACGCCCCGCCCGATCGAGCTGCCCACGGCGTGGATCGCGGACAGCGCGCCGGGATCACCGGCCTGCGCTGACGCGAGCACGTGCCGCAGGTAGCCGTCGCCGCCGGGGATGTCCCCGGGCAGGAAGCGGGCGAGCGCC
>PMOU01000261.1:0-1468 GCA_003161205.1 Actinomycetota bacterium
ATGATCCCGCCGCAGGTCAGCCCGACCGCGAACGCGTCGTCGTCGCTGACGCCGTAGGTCTGAAGGACCGGGCTCCCGGTCTGGCAGACGTCGAGCGACAGCTCGTAGACGGCGCCTTCGACGCACCCGCCCGACACACTGCCGATGACTTCATGCCCGGCCGAGGAGGACACCGCCAGCGCCGCACCCGGATCACGAGGAGCGCTGCGGTAGGTACGCACCACCGTGGCCAGACCGAAGGTCTCGCCCGCCTCCCACCACTTCGTGATCCTGCTCAGGATGTCACGCACTTGCGTCACCTCAGTCTTAATGTCCTCAGACGTTCCACGCTACGCGGACTCGCCCACGTCGGCTATGCCGGGAAAGCTTCCCGCCGGCGTCGCGAGTACGCCATGATCACGCAACCTGCTCTCCCTGCGGGCCTATTCCCGGCGGCTTAGCGCAGCTCACGGCCATGATCGCACGGATGCGACGCAAGATGGGGCAGGGGCGGGCGTGAACCAGGAGAACCGGTCGACAGTCCGAGACGGCGCAGGCTATGCGGGACGGCCGCGGACACTGCGCACAGCCAGGCGGATCAGGTCCGGGATGTCGGGATCGGCGGGCCGCTCGTCGGCGCCCAGGTCGTCGGCGCAGAGCCAGCCGTACTTATCGGTGGTGGCCCGCTCCCACTGGTCCAGGCCCTCCAGGCTCACCTCGGCCGAGCCGACGGCGACGGCGTAGAAGGTCTGGTCCTGGGCGATGCGGTGGCCGCCCCAGGAGAACTCGACCATGTTGTGCGCGATCGGCACGCCGAGGCGCTCAGGGTCGACGGCGATGCGCGTCTCCTCGTACAGCTCGCGGGCCCCCGCGTCGCGCAGCGACTCGCCGTCGTCGGCCGCGCCGCCGACGGTGAACCAGAAGGAATCATCTCGGTGCTGCGGATCCCAGCCGTGCAGCAGCAGGACGCGACCTTCGTCGTCAACCGGCAGCACCCGGGCGGTCCTGCGATGGATGACCGGCAAGGGGGCCGGGGGGTCTGGGGGGGTCGTCCCCCCGGGGTAGTCGTCATCCACCACGGCTACTCCACGATCTTGGAGATCGGGATCTCCAGTATGTCCTGCGCGCCGGCCGCCTTCAGGGCCGGTATCAGGGTGTTGACGCCGCGCTTGGGTACCACCGTCTCCACCGCGTTCATGTTGCCCCGGGCCAGGGTGGTGATCGTCGGCGAGGACAGGGCCGGCAGCATGTCGGTGACCGCGGCCAGCCGGTCCGCGGTCACGTTGAGCTTCAGCAGGACGTGACCGCGGGCCTGGATCGCGCCGCGCAGCAGCAAGGCGATGTCCTCCATGGCCGCCCGCTTCTGCTCGTCCGCGAAGGCCGGCGCCGCCGCGATCAGCTCGGTGTAACTGGTCAGCAGCGTGTCCAGGATCCGCAGGCCGTTCTTGCGCAGCGACGAGCCCGTCTCGGTGAGGTCCACGATCGCGTC
>PMOU01000261.1:1559-4956 GCA_003161205.1 Actinomycetota bacterium
CGAGGTGGCCTTCGAATACTGCAGTTCGCCGAGCGACACGACCTCCGCTTCGGTCTCCGCGATCCAGTCGCGCCCGGTGATGCCGAGGTCGAACAGGCCGCGCTCGAGGTAGGAAGGGATCTCCTGCGGACGCAG
Organism: Actinomycetota bacterium; assembly: GCA_003161205.1. Next base: position 1,695 of record PMOU01000261.1, read on the forward strand.
GAACCGCACCTTGTCGATGCGCGGGTCGTCAATGGAGGCGTGGTAGTCCCGGTCCGAGGAGCGGCGCACGGTGAGGTCGGCCGCGTCGAACAGGTCAAGGGTGGCCCGCTCGAGCGAGCCCTTGGGCAGTACTAGCGAGAGCATGAGTTATTCCTGTTATGCGAGTGATTACGCGGAGACGGAGTCCGCGGGGCGGGGATCGCTGGTGTGAGCACGGCGGATGGAGCGCAGGACGAGAGCGGTGTCGAGCGCCGCAACCACGGCTTCCCAGCCCTTGTCTTCGTGACTGCCCGGCAGTCCGCACCGGTCACGCGCCGACTCTACCGTGTCGCAGGTCAGCACGCCGTTCCCGATCGGGGTGCGCGCGTCAAGCGCGACCCGCGTCAGGCCCGCGGTGACCGAATCGCAGACATAGTCAAAGTGCGGAGTGCCGCCGCGGATGACCACGCCGAGGCAGGCCACCGCGTCGTGATGCAGGGCCAGTTCGGCCGCCACCACCGGCAACTCGATCGCGCCCGGTACCCGGACGACCAGCGCGTCCGGGATACCGCACGCGTGGGCCGCGGCGGCCGCGCGCGCCACCAGCGAATCGGTGATCTCCTGGTGCCAGCGTGTCGCCGCGATGGCCAGGCTCAGCCCCGACGCGTCGACCGCCGCGGCCTCGGGACGGCCGGCCCCGCTCATGCTGATTCCGCCTCACTGGCGACCGCGCCGTCAGCGGGACGCGACAGCACCGGGTGGGCGTTCAGGGGGACGGGAGCTGGTACCAGGGCCCGTTCGGCTTCATGAAGGTCTTGAATTTGATGGCCGAGGCGGTCCCTTTTCGTGACCAGATAGCGGAGGTTGTACGGGGTGACGGCGGAGGCCAGCGGGACCCGGGCGGTGATGTCGACGCCGCCATCGGTCAGGCCGCTCACCTTGGCCGGGTTGTTGGTGAGCAGGCGCACCGAGCGCACGCCCAGGTCAGCCAGCATCTGGGCGCCGGCCGAGTACTCGCGCGCGTCCACGGGCAGGCCGAGCTCGGTGTTGGCGTCCACCGTATCGGCGCCCGCGTCCTGCAGCTCGTAGGCCTGCAGCTTGCTGAGCAGGCCGACCCCGCGGCCCTCGTGCCCGCGCAGGTACAGCACCACCCCGCGGCCCTGCGCCGAGATCGCCGCCATCGCCGCGTCCAGCTGCGCGCCGCAGTCGCAGCGCAGCGAGCCGAACACGTCGCCGGTGAGGCACTCCGAATGCAGCCGGGTCAGCACGTCCGTGCCGTCCGTGACGTCGCCGAGCACGAGCGCCACGTATTCGGTGCCGTCGATCTCGTGCCGGTACCCGAACGCCTGCCACTGACCGTAGGCGTTCGGGATCTTGGTCTGAGCCTGCCGGCTGAGCTGGCGCTCGGTGCGGCGGCGGTACTCGATGAGCTGCTCGATGGAGATCAGGGCCAGGTCGTGGGTGTCCGCGAACTCGCGCAGCTCGGGCAGCCGGGCCATCGTGCCGTCGTCGTTGACCACCTCGCACAGCACGCCCGCCTCCGGCAGGCCGGCCAGCCGGGCCAGGTCGACCGCGGCCTCGGTGTGCCCGGCGCGGCGCAGCACGCCCCCCTCGGTGTAGCGGAGCGGGAACACGTGCCCGGGCCGCACCAGGTCCGTCGCGACGGTGGCGGGATGGACGAGCCTGGAGATGGTGGTGGCGCGGTCAGCGGCCGAGATGCCCGTGCTGATGCCGGTGGCCGCGTCGACGCTGAGGGTGAAGGCGGTGCGGTGGGGTTCGGTGTTGTGAGCGGTCATCTGCGGGAGCTGGAGCCGGTCGAGTTCGGCTTCATGCATGGGCATGCAGATCACGCCGCTGGTGTAACGGATCGTGAAGGCGAGCAGCTCGGGGGTGGCCATGGCGGCCGCGAAGATGATGTCGCCCTCGTTTTCCCTGTTCTCGTCGTCTACGACCAGGACAGGCCGTCCTGCCGCGATGTCCTTGATCGCGCGGTCGACGTCATCGAGCATCTTGCTCACACCGAACCTTCCCCGCTCAGCAGTCGTTCCACGTATTTGGCGATCACGTCGACCTCCAGGTTCACGACCTCTCCCGGTTCCCTGGCCCCCAGGGTGGTGCGTTTGAGCGTCTCCGGGATGAGGCAGACCTCGAACCAGGCCTTATCTCCGGCGCTGTCGCCGGCGCTGTCGCCGTCCCCGGCGGGGCTGAGGGCGGAAACGGTCAGGCTGATGCCGTCCACGGCAATCGATCCCTTTTCCACGACATAACGGGATACTGCGCCCGGCAGGCTGATCCTGACCTGCTCCCAGTGGGCGGACGGTGTCCTGGAGATGATCGTGGCGGTGGCATCCACGTGGCCCTGCACGAGATGACCGCTGAGGCGGTCGGCGAGCCGGACCGATCGCTCCAGGTTGACCGGCGCGCCCGGAACCAGGGCGCCCAGACCGGACCGGTTCAGGGTCTCCCCCATCACGTCCGCGGTGAAGGTGCCGTCACTGATGTCGGTGACGGTCAGGCACACGCCATTGACCGCGATCGACTCGCCCAGGGACGCGTCCTGCGTGGAACCCCGGATGGTCAGCCGCGCAGCATCGGCGCGATACTCGATTCCGGCCACCTCGCCGAGCTCTTCCACAATCCCGGTGAACATCGCGCTTTCCTCCTCGAAGCCCATCCTGCCGTCGGCTCCGGGGGTGCGCGGATACCTGCATACGCGCTTCGCGCGGCCGGGATCGCCGACCGCGTGCGTGCTGCCTCCCATCCGGACTTTCACCGTCGGTCCTGGAATTACACCAGGTCAGCCGACCGCTGGCAGCGGACGGGTCGCGGACTTTCACCGCCGGCTCGGAGTTTCACCGACCCCGGAGCACGCTTACTCCTATAGCTAGTGTGCCATACGAGGTATTCCCGGCCAGTCCGCGGTATTTTCCCCGGTCACGACGACAAGGGCCGGTACTGATAGCCCACCCGGTACTCGGTGACCAGGCACTGACCGTACACCGGCCCGAGCTTGTGCCGGAGCCTGCTGACGTGCACGTCCACGGTACGGCTGTCCTGCGCCACCGCCCGGGCGTCCCACCCGGGCTCGCGGTCGCCGCGGGCGGGGCTCACCCGGCGCCATACCTGTTCGACGAGGTCCGCGCGGCTGAACACCGTCGCCGGATGCGCGGCGAGGAAGGCCAGCAGCTCGAATTCCTGGAAGGTCAGCATGATCTCGGCGCCGCCGGCCCAGACGCGGCGCTGGCCGTGATTGAGAAGCAGCCCGGAAGAGCCCTGCTGCCCG
>PMOU01000663.1 GCA_003161205.1 Actinomycetota bacterium
GTGCCGGGGATGCCGGCGGCGCGCAGGTCCCTGGCCCGCTGGTCCACGTGCTGCCAGGAAGCCAGGACCTCGTCGGGGGGCAGCTCACGGGCGACCATCCCGGCGTTGCCGGAGGCTTCCCGGAACGGGCGGACGTGGGCGTCGCGGCGGGCCGCGTCCTTGCGGCGCAGGGCGGAGTCCGGGTCGAGCTTGAGGACCAGCTTGTGCGCGAGGTACCGCAGCTTGCCGAACGTCTGGCCCTGCGCCGCCTCGGCGAGCCTGGCGTCGGCTTCGGCCAGGAACTCCTCGGCCAGGTACGCGGTCTCATCGGCGATGATCCGGACATGGACCGGGTGGATCTTCCCCGCCCGCAGCCCGGCCAGCGTCCGGGGCAGCCGCTCGGCCACCGTGCAGGCATAGTCGATCTGGCCGGCCGCGCTCTGCCAGCTCAGGTGGAACTCCAGCGCCAGCTCATCAGCCGCGAAGTCCCGGACCTTCACCCGCGGCACCGCAGCCCCGCCAGCCGCAGGCGGGGAGGACCCGGCCGGGGACGGGCCGGACGGGGACCCGGACGGGGCGGAAGGGGACCCGGACCCGGACTCGGACGGAGACTCGGGCGCGGACAGGGACCCGGACCCGGACGGGGCGGGCGGGGGCGGGGGCGGGGGGTCGGCGCGGCGGACGGCGAACTCGCGGACGGCGGTCATCTCGGCCCAGGCCGCCAGGGACTCCAGCCGGCGGGCACCGCGCAGGATGCCGATCAGGGCATCATCGGACACGGTCGCCAGGATCTTGCCGTTCGTGGTGGCGGCATAGATCAGGGCGGCCAGGTCCGGCCCCGGGCACATCAGGTCCGCGGTACCGCCCTCGGCGAACCCCGCCCCGGAGATGTCATCGGCGGTCAGCTCCTCCCCCGCGGCCACCGCCGCCACCAGCTCCCCGATGTACGCGCTGCTTTCCTCCTCATCGGACCACCACGCGCCGTCGTCTCCCGGGGCAGACTGCGACCCGGAACCGGCCGGCTCGGGGGCATCTGCGCGATCGGGATCGGGATCGGGCAAGGGGTCTGAGGACATGAACCACCACTCGTTCGGAAGAAAACGAGAAAAACTCTTACGAACAATCTACCATTTCTGGGATTCTTTTTCGAGTATATAGCGAACTGTTTTTCGATTGACGTTATGTGACGGATGGTTCGTTTGGGAGCGGAGTGGCGGGCGGGATCGCAGCACCAGCGTGGCAGGAGAGTTAAGGTCGGTCTGTGCATGCATTGGATGGCGACGGGCCGGCGCGGCGGGCGGGATACCGGCGGTCGGCGGGGTCGCCGCGCGGCGAGGCCAGGCGGCGGGAACTACTCGATCGGGTCACCGAGGACCTCGCGGCCAACGGCTGGTGGACTTCTCGCTCCGGCGCGCCGCCCGGGCCGCGGGCACCACGCACAAGGTGCTGCTCTACTACTTCGACGGAGCCGACGGCCTGCTCAAGCAGGCGATCTTTCAGCTGACGGGCGGCTGGTCGAGATCGGCGACAGCTGCACCCTGATCCCGCTGGACCAGCCGNNTCTGCGCCACGGCCTCGGGCTGAGCCAAGAGCAGCTGGCCCGACGGCTTGGCGTGTCTTTCGTCACCGTCAACCGGTGGGAATCCGGCAAGACCCAGATCTCCGCCAAGGCGGCGGCGGCGCTTGCCGATCTTGAGGCCAGCCCAGCCGACGGCGAAGGCACCGGGCTGCCGGTCGCGAGATCCAGTTTCGTGGGCCGCGAACGCGAACTCGACGAGCTGGCGCGGTTGCTGCGGCAGTCCAGGCTCGTCACGCTGATCGGGCCGGGCGGCGCGGGCAAGAGCCGGCTGGCGGCGGAGGCGCTCAGCCAGCGCGACATCAGCGACGCCGACGTGGTCTTCGTGGCACTCGAGCAGATCAGGCATCCGCGCACGATCGCCTCCGCGCTTGCTTCCCGGCTGCAGGTACACGACCAGCAGGGCACGCCGCTGATTCAGGCGCTGCGGTCAGCGCTGGCCGCGGGGCCGAAAAAGCTGCTGCTGCTCGACGGGGCCGAGCGGCTGGCCGATCAGGTCGCCGAGCTGGCAGGCGAGCTGCTCGGCTCGGTGCCAGAACTCCGGATCGTGGTCACCAGCAGGGTCGTGCTCGGCGTGCCCGGCGAAGTGTGCTGGACGGTGCCGCCGCTCGCCTGCCCCTCCGTGGCGGCCGGGGCGACCGACATCGCCAGTTCCGACGCCGTCCAGCTCTTCATCGCCAGGGCGAGCGAACGCCTGCCCGACTTCCGTGCCGCCGACGTCGCGCCGCACGCGATCGCCGAGCTATGCCGCCGGCTCGACGGCCTGCCGCTGGCGATCGAGCTGATCGCCGGCTGGGTCGGCACGCTTTCCATCCGGGAGATCCTGCAGCAGCGGGCCGTCCTGCTCGACTCCGAGCCAGTCACCGGCGCCGGCCGGCGGCTGGCCGACGTGATGCAGGTGAGCTATGACTTGCTGACCGCCGAGCAGCGCCAGCGGCTGTGCATGCTGAGCGTCATCGCCGGGCCGTTCCGGATGGCCGAGGCGCAGGCCGTCCTCGGCGTGGACGCGCCGACGGCCATCGCTACGGTTCGGGCGCTCGTCGACTCGTCCTGGCTGGTCGTGACCCGCGGGGCTGAACGGAACCTGTTCAGCCTGCTCGAGACCATTGCCACCTTCACCGGGCTGCAGCTGGAGAAGAACGGCGATGGCCCGGCGGCCCGTCGCAGGCACGCCCTGCACTTCGCCGGCGTGGCCGTCGAGAGCGAGCAGGGGCTGGCCGGACCGGACGCGGCCAGCTGGGCGGCACGCCTGGAGGCCGCCGTCGCCGACCTGGACCTGACCATGCACTGGGCGCACGAGCACCATGACGTCGACCTTGGCCTGAACGTCAGCTCCGCGCTGTGGCGCTGGTGGCTGTCCAGCGGCCGGCTCGCCGTCGGCCGCGGCTGGCTGGCCAGGTTCCTGGCGCTGGCCGGTGACCGCCAAGACGAAGTCACCGGCCG
>PMOU01000014.1 GCA_003161205.1 Actinomycetota bacterium
ACCTGGGACCACGTGGACCTCGACCACGGAGTGATTCACGTCTGGCATTCCACGAGGCGAGACGGCGACACCAAGACGCCGAAGTCGCGGCGCTCGCTCGTGCTACCCGGGCGCGCCATCGATGCCCTCCAGACACATAGGAAACGCCAGGACGCCGAGCGGCTCGCAGCCGGCGAGGCATGGCACGACGACAACCTTGTCTTCTGTCACGAAGACGGGCGCCAGTACAGCAGCGACGCGCTCAACTGGCGGTTCAGCAAGATGACCAGGCGAGCTGGCATCGGCCACTGGCACGCACATGAAGGACGGCACACAGCCGTCTCGATCATGAGCACCAACGGCGTTCCGATCCAGGACATCAGCGACACGGTCGGGCACAAGTCCACCCACGTCACCGAGACCGTGTACCGGCACGTGATCGTTCCCGCCATCCGGGGAGGCGCGAGCGTTATGGACAGCGTGTTCCGCGATCGCGATTCAGGCGACGCGAGCGGGCGCGGCAAGGCCGGGAACCCGTAGTCACTTGGTTAGTCACTTTGGTGCTAGACAAGCGTTCGAAAAATGTCGTGGAGCTAAGGGGATTCGAACCCCTGACCTTCTGCATGCCATGCAGACGCGCTACCAGCTGCGCCATAGCCCCTTACGCACGCCGCTGGAGAAGTCCCTCATGGAGAAGACCAGACCCAGCGCCGCAGACGCATAGCTTAGCACCTGTGTCAGTCCGCCTTGGCAACGTACCGCTTGGGCTGGCGCTTAACAGCACAGGCGCCTGATGGGCGACGCTTGACGGGAACGGCGGACAGGATGAAGAGTTACTACAACTAAGAAAGCTATAAGTCCTTGCGCTGAGCTGGGAGCTATCGTGCCTGAGCTGGGAGCTATCGTGNNGGACTGTCGTGGCTGAAGCTGGGAGTTGTCGTGGCTGAGGCATTTGTGCTCGAAACGCTCCGCACCGCCCGGACCAAGGCGTCGCCGCGCTGCGGCTTCGCCGGGGTCTCACCGGTCGGCCTGGAGCTGGTGGCAGCGGTCAGCGGGGCGGCCGAGCTCGGGGTGGCGGTTCTCGTCGAGCGTGTCGCCTCATGACGGGCGCGCCGTCGGGCGACGGGGCGCAAGGGCCGCTGGCGGGACGGGTGGCGATCGTCTCCGGCGGCGGACGGGGCCTCGGGCGCTCGTTCTGCCTGGCCTTGGCGCGACAGGGCGCTCGGGTGGTGGTGAATAACCGGAACCGGGTGGTCGACGGCGACGGGCTAGGTCCGGCGGATCATGTCACGGCGGAGATCACGGCAGCCGGCGGCGAGGCGGTGGCCGACTACGCCGACGCGGCGGCCACCGACAGCGGCGAGGCAATGGTGGCGACGGCCCTGGATCGCTGGGGGCGACTCGATATCTGCGTGGCTAATGCGGCGATCGGCGTGGGCGGGATGTTCCACCGGCAGTCCGCGGAGCAGTTCGGCGAGGTCCTCGAGATCAACCTGCACGGCAGCATCCGGCTGGCCCGGGCCGCGATGACGGTGCTGCGCCCGGCGGGCTACGGCCGGATCATCCTGGTGTCCTCCACCGGCGGCCTGCACGGCGACATCGGCTTGTCCGCCTACGCCGCCAGCAAGGGCGGCCTGCTGGCCTTCGGGCGGTCGCTGGCCGCGGAAGGCGCGGGGCGGGGGGTGCTGACCAACATGCTGCTGCCGTACGCGCTGACCCAGATGACCGACGATGACATGCCGCCGCAGTCCAGGGCGCAGCTGGAGCCTGATGCGGTGGCGCCGGTGCTGACCGCGCTGGCCAGCGAGAACTGCCGGCTGAACGGCGAGTACATCATCACCGGCGGCGGACGGCTGCGGCGGGCGTCGGTGGTGGAGTGGGGCACGGTGCGGCTGCCCGGCGACCCCGACCTGAGCCCGGCGGAGCTGGCCGGGCTGCTGGCGGAGAGCCGGGCCGGTGAACCGCGGGAGTTCCGGGTCTCGGTGGACGCGTTCGCCGACCTGATGGACGGCGCTGGCCGAGGCGAGCAGGCCGGACGACCACGGTGAGCTGGGAGCCGCTGCTGGTCAACCTAGCGGTGTGCGCGGGGACGGTCGCCGCCCTCATGCTGGCAACCTTCCTTTACGCCATGCGCACCAAGGTGCACGCGATCATGGACACGGTCTGGCCGCTTGGAATCGCGGCGATCGCGGCGGTCTCGTTCGGCCTGTCGGCGGGACACGGCGACAGTGGGCGGCGGGTGCTGGCGCTGGCGCTGACCGGTATCTGGGGGCTGCGGCTGGGCGGCCACGTCTTCGCCCGCAACGTCGGGCAGGGCGAAGATAAGCGGTACGCCTCGCTGCTGCGGCGCAATCGCGGCAGCCTGGCCACGTTCGTGCTGCGCTACATCTACTGGGCGCAGGGGCGGGCGATGTGGTTCGTGTCCCTGCCACTGCAGGTCGCCATGTACTCCCGTGCGCCGCTGTCCGCGGTGGACTGGCTCGGCGGGGCGGTGTGGGCCGTGGGGTTCGGCTTCGAGACGAGTGTGTCAGATTCTTTGTGCGCGGGGGCTTTTGCCTGTCCGGTTCCGGAT
>PMOU01000562.1:0-5146 GCA_003161205.1 Actinomycetota bacterium
GCCGCCTCGCCCCCGGCCGTCCCCGTCGCGCCGCCGGCGCTGACCGCCTCGACCGCACGGGCGAGCAGCCAGTAGAGCGTCGCCCGCTCCTCCGCGCTCAGCGCGCCCCGTCCCGCACCTGCACCACGTCGACTTCTCGGCCAGGTTCACCGCTCCCGCTGAGCACACCCCGGAGCAGGCGGCGGCCAGCGCGCTGACCGGGCAGCTGGTCGACGAGGTCCTGGCCGCCGATACCATCCTCATCGGCATGCCGCTCTACAACTTCGGGCCGCCCAGCACATTCAAGGCCTGGTTCGACCGTATCGTTTCGGAACGGACCAGCGGAAAGCTCGGCGACAAGGAATTCGTGATCGTGACGGCCCGCGGCGGCGGCTACCGCCCCGGCACTCCCCGCGAAGGCTGGGACCACCGTGAGCCTCGACCTGGGGGCCGCCGAGGACCAGAGCCTGGCCGAAGCTTTCGCTTCTATCGGCACCCTGCTAGAGCCGGACGTCCGTTCCTACTCCGAAGCGGCACACAGGTAGCCCGTTACTCGGGCGTCCAGTGCGGCCGGCGGAACATCCGGCCGATCCGGTCGTGCAGCGCCGACCCGGTCTCCTTGAACACGTCCACGTGATAGACGGGGGCGCCGTCAGGTGGTTCCAGCCGCTCGGCCTCGGCGAGGTCGAGGTCGCAGCGGATGGACCCGACGGTGATGGCCGCCACCTGGTCGGCCGCGACGAAGCGCAGCCCGGCCTCGGTGGACACCACGATGCCCTCGAACACGTCGACCTCGGGAACCTCAAGGACGTGCTCCAGGGTGCCGAACTGCGTGCCGTCCCTGGTCTGCACCGGAACGCCGGGTGCAACTCCCTCGTAAGAGACGGGATCGTCGTTCTCCATCTGGGCCTCCTCACCGCAGCGTAGCGCGTCAGCCGCCGCGTAGCGGTTCAGCCGCCCGGCAGTTCGGCCAGCCGCCGCGCGGCGGCGGCGATCCGCTCGTCGGTGGCGGTCAGCGCCACCCGCACGTGCCGCGTCCCGGCCGGCCCGTACAGTTCGCCGGGCGCGACCAGGATGCCGGCCTGGTCAGCCAGCAGCTCGGCCGCTGACCAGCAGTCGTGCGCCGGGTGGGTGGCCCACAGGTACAGCCCGGCCTCGGAGTGGTCGATCCGCCAGCCCGCGGCCGCGAACGCCGCCCGCAGCACCGAACGCCGGTGCCGGTACCGCTCCCGCTGCGCAACCGCGTGCGAATCGTCGTCGAGCGCGGCCGTCATCGCGGCCTGCACCGGCCCCGGCATGATCATCCCGGCCTGTTTCCTGATCGCCAGCAGGTCCGCNNACCAGGGCCGGGTCACCGGTCACGAACCCGGCCCGGTAACCGGCCAGGTTCGAGCGCTTGGACAGCGAATGCACGGCCAGCACGCCGTGCGCCGACGGCCCGCACACGTCCGGATGCAGCACGGACACGGGCGAGACATCCCAGCCCAGCGTCAGGTAGCACTCGTCGGACGCCACCACGGCCCCGTGCGCCCGGCCCCACTGCACCGCCGCGCGCATCTCGGCGGCGGACAGCACCTGCCCGGTGGGGTTGGACGGTGAGTTCAGCCACACCAGCCGGATCCGCCCGGTCGGGCCGTCCGGCACGGTCAGCGGCCAGTCCGACGCCACCGCGGTCGCCCCGGCCAGCCGCGCGCCGATGTCGTAGGTCGGGTACGCCAGCGTGGGATGGACGACCACGTCGCCGGGCCCGAGCCCGAGCAGGAGCGGGAGCCAGGCGATGAACTCCTTGGTCCCCACGACCGGCAGCACGTCGTCGGGCGAGACGGCAACCCCGGGCCCGCGCGCCAGCCACCCGGCGGCCGCGGCCCGCAACCGGGGCGTCCCCCAGGTCGCCGGGTAGCCCGGCGCGTTGGCGCCCTCGGCCAGCGCGCCGCGGATCACGTCAGGCACCGGATCGACGGGTGTCCCCATGGACAGGTCCACCGGCCCGCCGGTGTGCAGCCCGGCCTTCTCGCGCAGCGGCGCGATCCGGTCCCAGGTAAAGGCGGGCAGCCGGCCTGCGAGAGTCCCTGGGTTCATTCCTCCGTGGCTTGTGGCGGCAGCGCTGCCACCAGCGGGTAGTCCTTCCCGATCTTGCCGGTCTTCGAGGCGCCGCCCGGGGACCCGAGCTCGGCAAAGAAGTCGACGTTGACCTTGTAATATTCCTTCCACTGCTCGGGCACGTCGTCCTCGTAGTAGATCGCCTCGACCGGGCAGACGGGCTCGCACGCACCGCAGTCCACGCATTCGTCGGGGTGGATATAGAGCATCCGGTCGCCCTCGTAGATGCAGTCAACTGGGCATTCCTCGATGCATGCCTTGTCAAGCACATCAACGCAGGGCTGCGCGATGATGTAGGTCACGGGTGGGCTCCTGTCGTCGTTCTGGTCCCTGCTGCTATCACAGTATGGCGGCTTCCAGCCGGTGCCGCCTTAGCCCGCGACAATACTGCCGCGCGGCGGATCGTTCTTCGTGGTGTCTGGCTGCCAGCCCATACTGCCATCCGCCGCTCGCCACTCATAACCGGCATACTGTACTTCGCCGATCCCGTAGGCCTGCGCGTTGGCGACCAGCCAGCCGGCCACCGCCCAGGCCGCGTCCCGCTGGGCGTGCAGGACCGCGACGCTTCCGTCCGGTTTGGCGGAACGGTCGGTGGTGATCCCGGCCACCACCGCCTCTCGCCCCGGCGGCCCGAACGCCTGAGTCAGACTGCGCACGGCGTCCGCCAGGTCCGCTTGCTGCGGCGGGGTGTACCAGCAGGACACGCCGTGCGGTGAGCTGCCGGTGAAGTAGCCGGCCAGCTGCGCCGCCACGGTCGCCCACTGCTCGTAGGCGTCCCCGTCCGCGCTGTGCTGCACGGCCTGCGCCGCGGCGTCGACCGGCATCCTGGCGTAGCCGCGGACGCGGACGAGAGCGTCGAAGAACCTGGTCGNNGGCGTAGATGGGGTTCTCGATTTCGCGGGTGGTGCCCCAGCCCTGCGAGGGCCGCTGCTGGAAGATGCCGACGGAGTCGCGGTCGCCGTAGTCCAGGTTCTGCAGCTGCGATTCCTGCAGCGCCGCGGCGTAGGCGATGGTGACCGCCTGCCGGGGTAGCCGGTGCCTGGCCGCCACGCCCGCGATGGTGGCCGCGATGCCGGCCTGGCTGGTATCGAGCGAGATCGCCTGCACCCCGGCGCCCGCCTGGCAGCCAGGCGCGGCGGCCGGGGGGCTGACCGGCCGGGACCTGTGCACGATCAGGTAGCCGGCCGCGGCCAGCACAAGGATGAGCGCAGCGCCGGTGACGGCACCGCGACGCGCCCAGCTCCGATCAAGCGGCACGACATCAGACCGTACCGTGTTGCCTCGGGGGGCTCTGCCCCCCCAGACCCCCCCGATCTGGGGGAAGCCTTCCCCCAGGCCCCCTGGCCCCCCCGCTCCGCGGGGGGGAACCCGCGCTTTATCCTCGGGCCCCTGGGTCGGCGGGTCGGCGCAGCGTGGCTGCGCAGAGTAGCGGCGTGGGGTGGCTACCTTAGTAAGCGATGAACGGAAATTCAGAGCCGCACCGGAGGGTCCGTCGCCAGGGACCCGCCACGCTGCGCGGCAAGCAGATACCGGCGACCACAACTGATCAGCGCCTGCTGGACCGGCGCGGACCCGCCGACTGGGTGCACACCGATCCCTGGCGGGTGATGCGGATCCAGGCCGAGTTCGTGGAGGGGTTCGGCCTGCTGGCCGAGCTCGGGCCCGCGGTCTCGATCTTCGGCTCGGCGCGGACCGCGCGGGGGAGCGATGAGTACCAGATCGCCGAGCGCATCGCCTCGGGCCTTGTCCGGGCCGGCTACGCGGTGATCACCGGCGGCGGACCGGGGATCATGGAAGCCGCCAACCAGGGCGCGGTCAAGACCGGCGGGGTCTCGGTGGGCCTGGGCATCGAGCTGCCGACCGAAATGGGCCTGAACGAATACGTCGAGCTAGGGCTCGAGTTCCGCTACTTCTTCGTCAGGAAGACGGTCTTCATCAAGTACTCGCAGGCGTTCGTGGTGCTACCCGGTGGCTTCGGCACCATGGACGAGCTGTTCGANNACCGGCAAGATCACCAAGTTCCCGATCGTGCTGGTGGGCCGGGAGTACTGGTCCGGGTTGCTCTCCTGGCTCCAGGACACGATGCTCGCCCGGGCCAACATCGGCCCCGCGGAGCTGTCGCTGATCAGCGTCGCCGACGAGCCTGATGAGGTGGTCGCGATCATCCGCGAGGCCCATAACGGCTACGGCTGGGGCAGCCTGAACCAGCCCGAGCCGGATTCAGGCGGGTCGGCGCCGGCCGGGAATTGATCTGGTCTTCTCGCGGAGTAGCCCCATGGAAGCGACAGCACGGGTCGGGCATGGCACGATTCGTATGTGCTCGTTGTCATCTTTATCGCGATCGTCGCCGTGCTCGTCGGCGTCTTCTTCGCCGCCACCGGACGGGGTGGCGAGCTGGCCTATGAGCATGCCGACCATGCGCCGCTCGATCTAGGCCCGGTATCTGCTCCGGACGTCGCCCTGCTCCGCCCGCCGACCGCCATGTGGGGCTACAACATGCGGGTGACGGACGAGGCCCTGGACCTGATCGCGCGGGCCATGCGTGACCGCGACGTCACGATCGCCTCCCTGCAGGAGCAGCTCGCGCACCGCGGCGTCCAGGACCCAGCCCCTGCCCATGCCCGCCCGCCCGCCGACGCTCCCGGCGCTTTCGATGCGCTCAGAACCGCCGGGAACCCAGCTCCCCCGCCCTTCCTCAGAAGCCCCAGAGCCCCTGGAATCCTGGTCGCCCCGCTACCTCCAACGGCCACCCAGCCTCCCGAGCTCGCCCACCCCCCGGAGCTCGCCCACCCCTCCGAAGTCGCCGAGCCGCCTGAGGCCACCCAGCCCTCCGAAGTCGCCGAGCGGCCCGAGGCCATTCAGCCCTCCGAGGTCGCGGAGTCTTCCGAGGCGACCCAGCCCTCCGAGGTCGCGGAGCTTCCGGAGGCCACTCAGCCGTCCGAGGTCGCGGAACCTCCCGAGGCCACGCAGCCCTCGGAGACCCTTCCGGCCTCGTACGAGGCGCAGGGCCCGCAAGGCTCGTTTGACACGCATGGCTGGTGGAGCCAGCAGGAGGAAGCCGCGCGCG
>PMOU01000562.1:5230-5565 GCA_003161205.1 Actinomycetota bacterium
GTTCCGGAGTACCGCGCCTATCACGACGAGGAGTGGGGCCGTCCGGTCCGGGGCGACACGGCCCTGTTCGAGCGGCTCAGCCTCGAGGGCTTCCAGTCCGGGCTTTCCTGGCTGACGATCTTGCGCAAGCGGGAGAACTTCCGGGCCGCCTTCGCCGGCTTCGACCCCGCCGCGGTCGCGGCCTTCGGGGAGCAGGACGTGGCCCGGCTGATGGCCGATCAGGGCATCGTGCGGAATCGCGCGAAGATCAACGCCGTGATTGCCAACGCGCGGGCCATGGCGGACCTGCCCGACGGGCTGACCGCGCTGGTCTGGAAGTACGCGGGCGAGGAGCG
>PMOU01000562.1:5579-17110 GCA_003161205.1 Actinomycetota bacterium
GGGGCGTGATCGTCACGGTCACGTACGAGCGACTGCTCGAAGCGGTGCAAGTCGGCCGCGAAGGACCCTCCCCTGGACCGGTCCTTGGCTTATCCTCACGGCATGAGTGCGGACTACGGCCGGGAGCCCGATATCGCCAGCCTTTTCGCGCCGGTCGCCGTGGAGGAGACCTTCGCCGGAGTGCTGAGCGAGGCGCGCGACGTGCTGGGCCAGCTCGATGACCCGGTCGACGCGGAACTGTGGGTGTCCGATCTGATCGGGGCGCTGGCCGCCTCGACGGCCGGGCCGGCCTCGCTGATGAAGGTCCTCACCGCGTCGCTGGTGCCCGCGGCTGAGGCGGCCGCGACCCCGGAAGCCCTCGCCCTGCTGCGCGTCCTGACCGCCGTCGGCTCGCCGGCCTTGCGTGCCGCCGCCGGGCAGGCCGCGGCGCGGGTGCGCGACGCGGGCGTGGCCGACCCGCCGTGGGCGGACACGGGCGGCCGCCCGCAGGTCCGTGATTGCTGGCACTATGCCGATGTCGGCGGTCGCCAGGAGTCGCTGACGATGACCTTCGCCTACGGCGACGATCAGCACGCGGTCAGCGTGCTGATCGACCATGGCCGCGGCGGCAAGATCAAGGACACCTGGGTCGCCAAGGGAACCGAGCTGCGCGCCGACACCGAGCACGCGGCCAGGACCGACCCGCTGGTGGTGTTCGAGTTGCTCGACGCCGCCGGTGCCGGCCTTCGCCTTGACCGTGCCATCAGCGCCGGTGAGTGTCCCGAGCAGCCCGACCAGGTCGACGACGTGGTCGCCCACCGCGCTCTGCTGCGCGCCCGCTTCGACCTGCTGACCGAACGCGCCACTCCTACGGGGTAAGCGCGAGCGTCGCTCCGCTGGCGTCCAGGAGCCGGTGCGGGCCAGCCGGGCCCGCCAGCCGGGCCAGGTCGCCCCGCACCCGGGCGCACGGTCCCTGCGGCCCCGCGAGGGTCATGCCGTCGGCGTCGATGGCCACCAGGTCGCCGTCGTGGCGCAGCAGCACCGGACCGTCGCGCTCGGCCGAGATCGCGACCAGGCCCGCTCGCAGGCCTTCGAGCACGTCGGCCGGCTCGGTCCCCGCGGACTCCACCCAGGTGGTCGGCCGCCCGGGCGGGGCGTCGGATCCCGGCCGGTGCCAGTCGCTGCCGCCCACCGGGATCGCCGTGGCGTCCCAGGCCTGCCACCAGCTGAACGGGGTGGTCCAGCGCAGGTCGAGCCAGCTCCAGTGCCAGAGCTCGACCAGCGGCGGGCGGCGGCGCATCGGGTGCACCCAGCTGACCGGCCCGGCGAACGGATGGTTGACCGAGAGCAGCCCGCCGCCTGCTTCGGTGGCGTCCAGCCAGTCGTCGGCCGGCCGGCGGAAGTCGACCCAGCCGATATCACCGAGCGCTCCCGCGTGCCCGCCGTCGGTCGTCACCTCCTGCCCGGGGATCAGGGTGATGCCGTACTGCCGGGCTGCGGCCGGCAGTTCGGCGTGGTGGCTGACCGTGTTGTGGTCGGTGACCGCGAGGAAGTCCAGGCCGCGTTCTACCGCCAGGACCGCCAGTTCGGCGACGGTCAGCACGCCGTCGGAATGCACGGTGTGGGTGTGCAGGTCACCCGCCAGCCAGCGGCGGCCCGCGCGGGCCGGCAGGGGCCGCCGGGGCGGCCGGTCCCGCGGGGCCGGCGGAGCGGGCGGGGCCGCGGGCAGCAGGCCCGAGCCTTCCGGCAGCGCCTCCGCCGTCAGCCGGTAGCGCACTCCGTCCGGCGGGACGTGGGGCAGGCCGATCATCACCTGCCACCGGCCAGCCTCGAGCTCCCCGGCCAGGTAGCCGGGCGTGGCGGCGTCGCGGGTGATCACGAACGACTCGCGCGCGCTGCCCGACCAGCCGCGGAACCCGTCCGGGCCGAGACAGCCGAGATCGAGCACCGTACCCTCGGCGCGCTCGTACTCCAGCTCGACCCGCAGCCCGGCGGTCCCGGGCGCGACCTCGACCGGCAGATAGTGCCAGGGGGCGGCGAAACGGTCCTCGAGGGTCCACCGCCCGGTATGCCGCGTGGAATTCCCCATGCCATCAATCTGACCAGATCTGCCTGGCGGCGTTGTCACCGCCGTCGATGACGCTCGTCTCGGCCGGGACGGACGGGTCAGCGGGGCAGGCTCGGCGCTGGCCCGAGAGGGTCAGTCAGGCCCGCGAGCACCCAGTCGGCGCCGTCGAGGCGGATGAAACGCGTGCCGTGGCCCGGGTCCCGGCCACTGGCCGCGCCCGGGACGCCGCCGGCCCGGCACCGGCGGGTCAGCCGGGCGCTGACGAACTCGCCTGGGCCGGGGCGGGGCAGCCCGAGGGCCGTCGCGAGGACCTGGTCGCCGGCGTAGTCCCCGAAGATCACGATNNCCCTCGGCGCGCAGCTGGTCGCGGGCCCCGCCACCGTCCCGGACCCGTTTCATGTAGTCATCCTGCATCGCCACCGTGGCCACCACGGTGCGGCTGACCCTCATCCGCTGTGCCCGCCGGAACAGCTCGTTCACCCGTTGCTGGCCAGAGGGAAGGGCAAGGACAGCCGCCACGTCCCGTTCCGGCATCTTGATCAGGACATTCTCCTGCAGTGCCGAACGGTAGTGCAGCCAGCGCACGGCAGCGCGGCCGTGTTCGTTGAGCGTCCGCTTGCCGTCCCGGTTACCGGCCGGGCTCAGGTTCTCCTCGGCGGCCCGGATCAGCCCGGCCGACCAGGTGCCGTCCTCGTCGCTGGCCTGCACCAGCAGCAGCAGCTTGGCCTCGGCCTCGGGTGGGATCATCCAGCCGCCCAGCCGCTGCGAGAACTTGCAGTCCACGTCCGCGCCCGCGATCGTGTAGTCCAGTGCCGTGCCGTCGGCCAGGTGCAGGACCCGGGCCAGGGCGATTTCGATCAGGGTCCCGGCGTGGGTCTTCTCAGTTTTGTGGAGCTGGTCCCAGCGGTAGCGCCCGGTGTGCTGGCCGTCGAGCAGCATGTCGAGCGCGCCGCGGATCGCGGCGGCCATCCGCGTGCCGTCGCCGTCGAGCGCGCCCAGCTCGGCGGCCACCGCGGCGAGTTCGGGGTCGTCCGGACTGCTAGCGGCGGCGAATTCCAAGCCGGGCAGCGCCGGCTGCCCGGTGACCGGCCCGCAGGACGAGGGCATACCGGGCAGGGTGAGCTGTCCGGGGATCGGCCCGCCGTCGGTGCGGAGCTCCCGGCGGGCCTGCTCGGCGGACGGCGGCTGGCCGGGCGCCCCTGGGCTCACCCCGGCGTCCCGGGCAGCTGGAGCCGGACGGCGTCCTCGGCCATGCTGCCCGATGTCGGCTGCGGCGGCCCGGCGGCGGTGCGGAGAGCGTCCATGAGCAGGTGCACCGCGGGCGGGTCAGGCGGGTCGCCGTAGCGCACCGCGTACACGTTCCGGTGGGTTCCGGGCAGCGGGACGGTCTTGATTCCCGGGTGGCGCGCGGCCCGCAGGCAGAGCGCGGGCAGGGTGGAAACCCCCAGTTCGGCCGCGACCAGGGCCTGGACGGCGACGTAGTCATCGGTGGTGAACGCGATCTTCGGGGTGAACCCGGCCAGCGCGCACTGCCTGAGCAGGTGCGCCCGGCAGCGGTCGCAGCCCGCGATCCAGCGGTGGCGCGCGTACCTGGACAGGTCAGCTGAGGCCGCCTCCGCGTCGTGGACGGAGGTCACGAGGTGCACGGGCTCCTCGAGCAGGAGCCGTTCGCGCAGGTCTTGCGTGAGGTCGATGGCGGCATCGTCGTCGGCCAGGCTGAGCCCGCCGTAGAAGTCCGCGCCGGGCTCGTCCGGAGCAAACAGCGCAACCGGAGTTTCCCCGGCACCGGCGCCCTCCCGCGCCCCCGGAGCGTCCGCGGAGTAGCGGAACACCAGCGCGACGTCGACGTAGCCGGCCCGGAGCATGCGGAGCGCCTCGGGCGGTTCGGCCTCGGTCAGCCGCAGGTCAACGCTCGGCTGGTGTTCGCGCAGCAGCGCCGCGGCGGCCGGCACGATGGTGCCGAGCGCCGACGGGAACGCCGCCAGCCGCAGCCGTCCGGCCCGCAGGCCGGTATAGGCCGCCAGTTCGTTCTCCGCGGCATCGAGCCGGCCGATCACCTCGGCGCCCCGCTCGGCCAGGAGCCGGCCGGCGTCGGTCAGCCGGATGCCCCGGCCTGCCCGCTGGATCAGCTTGGTCCCGGTTTCGGCTTCCAGCCGCGCCAGGTGGTGGCTCACGGAGGGCTGCGCGTAGTTCAGGGCTCGCGCCGCGGCCGTGACCGAACCGTACCGGGCCACAGCGACCAGGACGCGCAACCTCGTCACGTCGAGCATGCACCGACTATAGATCCTGTCGATCAATTGGCCCAGAGGCCTAAGCCTGGACTATTACGGCTGATCAGCCCAGGTCAGCACGATGCGCGCCGGAGGTGCGCTGGCTACCGGCCTTCGAGCAGCGGCGAGTCCGGCCACCGGACCGGCGAACCGGCCAGCTGCCGGCGCCGCCAGGCGATGCCCGACAGGGCCTCGAGCACCACCCGGTTGCCGAGGAACGCGGTCACCTCGGCGTGGTCGTAAGGCGGCGAGACCTCCACCACGTCCAGGCCGGCCAGCGGCACCGACATGGCGATCCGCCGCACCGCGTCGAGCAGCTGCCGGGCGGTGAGCCCGCCGGGTTCCGGCGTGCCGGTGCCCGGGGCCATACCCGGATCGACCACGTCGACGTCGACCGACAGGAAGACCCCCTCGCAGTCCGATACGGCGATCTCGAACGCCTCGGTCAGGCAGTCATCGANNNCCGGACTCGATCAGCCGCCGCATCGGGGTGCCGTGCCCGTACAGCGACCCGAACTGGGTGTCCCCGGTGTCGGCGTGCGCGTCGAAGTGGATCAGCGACACCCGGCCCCAGCCGACGTGCCGGGCCACCCCGGTGGCGTCGGGCAGGGTAATGGTGTGGTCGCCGCCCAGGATCACCGGTATCGCGCCGGCCGACGCCACCGCCTGCACCGCCGCCTCCAGCCGCTGCAGCGATTTTTCCATCTCGCCCGGGGGCATGAGCACGTCGCCGGCATCCGCGACGCGCAGCTCGGCCAGCGGGTCCACGCCGAGCGCGAGGTGCGGCCGGGACCCGTCGTGCGGCAGGTAGTCGGTGCTGCGGATGGCCTGCGGGCCGAACCTGGCCCCCGGCCGGTGCGAGGCGCCGCTGTCGAAGGGCGCCCCGATGAACACGACATCCAGCCCGTCGAGCGCGTCGAGCCCGGCCCGCGGCACCCCGAGGAACGTGACGTCGGGCCCGTACATCCCGCGGATCATGCCGTCAGCACTTTCCAGATCGTCCGCCATGACGACGCCTCCGCCTCGCTAGTCCCTCCCGGCCGCTGCCCTCGCACAATAACAGCGGCCGCCGGGCCGGCGGATGCCGCGGATTAATTGCGAGATCTGCTCAGATCGCGTCAACCGACGACGCGGGCTTCGCGTCTGACTTAGTGAGGCTCGGCGAAAGCGGGACGCCGAGCCTCTTTGCATGCCCGGAGCCGGGTAAGGTTTGCCCCCGTGNNAGCTACGCGGTCATCGGCAACGAGGTCGGGCTGTCCGCCCCCGCGGTGAAACGGCGGGTCGACCGGCTCAGGGCGGTCGGCGCGATCACCGGCTTCTCCGCCCGGGTGGATCCCGTGGCCATGGGCTGGACGACCGAGGCCTATGTGGAGTTGTTCTGCGGCGGCCGCACCTCTCCGGAGGAGATCGCCGCCGGGGTGCGGCGGTACCCCGAGGTGGTGGACGCGTGCACGGTGACCGGTGATGCGGATGCCCTGGTGCACATCCGGGCCGCCGACGTCCGGCACTTCGAGGACGTCATGGAGCGCATCCGCGCCGAGCCGTTCGTGGTCAGGTCCCGGAGCGTGATCGTTCTGTCCCGGCTGGTCGACCGGGTCGACGCCCTGGTGCCGTTGCGCTGACCGGATCGTGTTGATTGCAATTATCAGGACCAGGTAACCAGCTAAAGTCGTGCCCATGTCGGAGTATGAGCAAGATCCGAGCGCGAGCACCGGACGCTTCCGCGCCTTTGTCGAGGGTGGTGGAGACGAGGATGTTCCGCGGTCGCGGCGCTCATCGGTATCTCCTGCCGTCCTGGTCATCGTGGCCGTGGTGATTATCGCGATCGTCGTCGTGATCGTGGCCGTGGCCTAGCTGATCACCGTCGTACGCCGTAATCTGGCCGTCGACCCGTAAGACCTGGCGTCCCACGTCTGGTCAGGCGCTCGTGACATCCTGTGGTTATGGCGACTGTGGCCGCCCAGAGCGGCGCCGCGGAAGAGGACGAGCGTCACCGGCTGACGGCCGTCGAGGGCCTGGCCGCGCTTTCCCTTGACGCGCTGTCCTCCGTCGCCTACGGGCCCGAGGCCATCCTCATTGTCCTGGTCGCGGCCGGCGCCACCGGGCTGCGCTACTCGCTGCCGATAACGGGCGCGATCATCGTCCTGCTGACCGCGCTGGTGATTTCTTACCGCCAGGTGATCGCGGCGTTTCCCCGCGGCGGCGGCGCCTACGCGGTGTCCAAGGCGCACCTGGGCACCCAGGCCAGCCTGGTCGCGGCCGCGTCGCTGATCGTCGACTACGTGCTGAACGCCGCCGTCGGCGTGTCGGCCGGCGTGGAGGCCCTCACCTCTGCGTTCCCGTCGCTCTACGGCGCCTCGGTCTGGCTGTGCCTGGCCGTGCTGGCCGTCATCACCGGGCTGAACCTATGGGGCGTCTCGGAGTCCGCCCGGGTCTTCACCGTTCCCACGGTGGTGTTCATCGTGGCGATCGTGGCGGTGATCGTCGGCGGTCTGGTGCGTGCGCATCCCGCGGTCGTGCTCGACCATCATCTGGCCGCATCCGCCGAGACGGTTGGCGTCTTGCTGCTGCTGAAGGCGTTCGCCTCTGGCTGTTCGGCTCTGACCGGCGTGGAGGCGATCGCAAACGCCGTGCCGGAGTTTCGCGAGCCCAGGGCGCACCGCGCGCAGCACACGGAGGTCTGGCTCGGCGTCCTGCTCGGCAGCATGCTGCTCGGCCTGGGCGTCCTGATCCACAAGTTCGACGTGGTACCGCACTCGGGCGTGACCGTGCTCGCCCAGCTCACCGAGGCCTCGCTTGGGCACAACTTCGTCTTCTACGCGATCCAGCTGGTCACCACGGTGCTGCTCGCGCTGGCCGCCAACACCTCGTTCGGCGGGCTGCCGGTGCTGGCGTCCCTGCTGGCCAAAGACAACTTCCTGCCGCACATGTTCGCGTTGCGCGCGGACCGGCAGGTGCATCGCTACGGCATCATCGTGCTGGCCATCTTGGCCGCCGCCTTGCTGGTGGCGTCCAACGGCAACACCCAGGCCCTGATCCCGCTGTTCGCCGTCGGCGTGTTCGTCGGGTTCACGCTGTCCCAGTTCGGCATGGTCAAGCACTGGCGAACGCAGCGATCCCGCGGCTGGCTGATGCGGGCCGCGATCAACGGCGTCGGGGCCGTGCTGACCGCGGCCACNNCAGAAACCCAAGCCGCCGTCGAAGAAGAAGTCGCTGGTCGTCGTGCCGGTTGCGGGGTTGTCGCGTCTCACCGCCGAGGGCATCTCCACGGCGCTGTCGCTCAGCGACGATGTGGTCGCGGTGACCGTGTGCTTCGGCGACCCCGAGGACGAGGCGGCTGACGCGTCGCTCCACGAGCGCTGGGAGGAGTGGCATCCCAACGTCCCGCTGATCACGCTGCGCAGTGCGCACCGCGCGATCGCCCCGCCGATCGTGACGTATCTTTGCGGGCTCGAGGCGGAGGACAAGTACCACCGCCTGGTGGTGCTGATTCCCGAGGTGCAGCCCAAGAGGTTCTGGTATTACCTGCTGTTCAACCAGCGCGGCGTGATCCTGGACCGGGCCATCAGGCGTGGCACGATCAACGTGGTGCTGTGCCGGCTCCGGTACCGGCTGGAGCAACTCGCGCCGCGCGACGCCGCCGATGTCCCCGCTTTGCCGGGCCCTAGATGACGATTTGGGTCATTGACGGTCGGCGCGGTGATCAGCGGATGGCAAGATGACAGCCATGAGAAACGTCGCGGTCATGGCTGACGCCGGTGATGCGTGTGTACGCTGATCTGCCGGTGGCTGTGGTGACTGGCGGTAACCGCGGTGTGGGCCGTGAGGTGTGCCGCCAGCTGGCCCTGCTCGGCTTCGCGGTCGTACTCGGCTCCCGGGATCTGCGCAAGGGGGAGCTGGCCGCGAAGGAGCTTGATCCGGAGGGCACCCGGATCGTGGCCTGTCAGCTTGAGGTCGACAACTCCCTCAGCGTCGCCTCGATGGCCGAGTGGGTCAAGGGGCGGTTCGGACGCGCCGATGTGCTGGTGAACAATGCCTCCACCATGTACGACCGGTGGGCGACGGCCAGCAACGCCGAGCTGGGCTCGGTCGCGGAGGCACTCGACGTCAACCTGTTCGGTCCCTGGCGGGTGATTCACGCGCTGCTGCCGCTGCTGCGCTCCAGCATGCGCCCGAGGATCGTCAACGTGAGCAGCGAGGGCGGCTCGATCGCCGTGATGACCGGCGGCTCGCCCGCCTACGGCGTATCCAAGGCCGGCCTCAACGCGCTCACCCGGCTGCTCGCCGCGGAACTGGCCCGGGACGGCATCTTGGTCAACGCGGTCTGCCCGGGCTGGCCCGCCAGCGAGGCTCACCCGGAGGGCCGGTCCCTAGCCCAGGCCGCGGCCAGCGTGATCTGGGCGGTCACGCTTCCCAACGGCGGCCCCACCGGTACCCTGACCCGCGACGGCCAGCCTTTTCCCTGGTTAGAGCAGGCTTTTCCCTGGTCGAGCGGCCTCTTCCGGGGTGAGCCATCTTCGGGGACCAGTCGGCTAGCTGCTCGGGGGGTCAAGCTCCGGACCCGGCTGATAGCGGTAGCCCATACCGGGTTCGGTGATCAGCCAGCGAGGCCGGGCCGAGTCAGGTTCGAGTTTGCGGCGCAGCTGCGCCATGTACAGCCGCAGGTTGCCGGTCGCGTCGGCGTACCCGGGACCCCACACCTCGGTCAGCAGCTGGTTGCGGGTGAGCAGCTTGCCCGGATTGCGGAGCAGGACCTCGAGCAGGTGCCACTCCGTCGGCGTGAGCCTGATGTCGTCCGGCGCTGCCGCGGGACCGCTGTTTCCCGCCGGGATCGGTGCTTCCCGGATCACGCGCTTGGCGGCGAGGTCGACGATCAGGTGACCGAGCTGGATTTTGGGCTGGTCTACCGGGGTTCCGGTGCGCCTGAGGGCGGCACGCATCCGGGCGAGCAGCTCGTCCACTCCGAACGGCTTGGTGATGTAGTCGTCCGCGCCCGCGTCGAGCGCCTCGACCTTATCGATGCTGTCGGTGCGTCCGGACAAGACGATGATGGGCGCCTTCGTCCAGCCGCGCAGGCCCTGGATAACGTCGACGCCGTCCAGGTCGGGCAAGCCGAGGTCGAGGATCACGAGGTCGGGCGGATGGCGCCCGGCCACCTCGAGCGCTTCGGTTCCGGTCGCCGCGACATGCACGTCGTAGTCGCGGGCCCGCAGGTTGATCCGGAGCGCCCGCAGGATCTGGGGCTCGTCGTCGACGACCAGGACCCTCGTCATGCCCCGTTTCCTCCCGCCGCTGTGTCCCCCGCCGCCTCGCGTTCCCGGTGGCCCGGCTCGCATTCGTAGCCTGGCTCGGTGACGGCCGGTACCGATACGGTCATGGTCAGCCCACCGCCTGGGGTGTCCTCCGCGGTGAGCATTCCGCCCATCGCTTCGGTCAATCCGCGCGACAACGCGAGTCCGAGTCCGACTCCGGTGGTGTTGTCGGTGTCACCCAGGCGCTGGAACGGTACGAACATCCGGTCCCTGTCCTGCTCAGGTATACCCGGGCCGCGGTCCACGACGCGCAGCTCAACCCGGTCGCCAAGCGCGCTGGCCGTCAGCAGCGGCGGTGTGGCCGCCGGGGAATAGCGGAGCGCGTTTTCGGTCAGGTTCACGATGACGCGTTCGAGTATCGCCGGGTCGACGTTGATCTCCGGCAGCGATTCCGGTATGTCGACCGTGATGCCCCTGGCCGCGGGGTCCAGGTTGTCCAGCGCCCGGGACACGATCTCTTCCAGCGCGACCGGGCGCGGGAACAACGACAGCGCGCCCGCCTGAAGCCTGCTCATGTCCAGCAGGTTGTCGACGAGGTGAGTCAGCTGGTCCAGCGACTCGTCCGCCGTGGCCAGCAGTTCGTCATGATCCTCGGCGCCCCAGTCCACGTCCCTGGACCGCAGGCTGGTCACGGCGGCCTTCGCGGACGCCAGCGGCGTGCGCAGATCGTGGCTGACGGCCGCGAGCAGCGCGGTCCGCATCCGGTCGGCGGCCGCGATCGGCTTGGCCGCCTGGGCCTCAGCGGTCAGGCGCTGCTGATCGAGCGCGACGGCCGCGTAGGAGGCGAACGCGCCGAGGACACGGCGGTCCGCGGCCGGCAGCGGCCGGCCGCGGAGGGCCAGCGAAAGCGAGTCGGCCACTGGCACCTCGACGTCGGCTTCCTCCGGCCGGGTGAGGGCCGGCTCACCGCAGCTGGCGACGGAGTGCCAGCTGCCCGATACGCTCCGGGTCTCGCCCGTGGCGGCGTCGGGGGGCGGCTGGTCGTCGGGCGAGGTGCGCTCCAGCAGTGTCACCGAATCCATGCCGAACGCTTCCCGCACCCGCTCCAGCAAGGCACTGAGGCCCTGCTGGCCGCGCAGCACGCTCCCGGCGGTGGTGGCGAGCAGCTCAGATTCGGCGTTGGCCCGGGCCGCCTGCTTGGTGCGCCGGGCCGCCATGTCGACCACCGAACTGACCAGCAGCGCGACGACGACGAAAACACCGAGCGCGAGAGCGTTGTTTGCCTGCGCGATCGTCCACTGATGGATGGGCGGGGTGAAGTAGTAGTTGAGCAGCTGCGATCCGGCGATGGCGGCGAGGACGGCGGGAGCGAATCCACCGACCAGGGCGACCAGGATGACCGCGACCAGGAACATCAGCATGTCGCTGGTGAGGTTGAGCCCGTTGCGTAGGCTCGCCAGCACCACGGTCAGCACCAGGGACAGCGCGGCGGCCAGCACGTANNACGATGTGCACGTCGATGTCGCCGGAACCCTTGATGGTCCTGGAGCCAATGCCAGGCCCGGTGAGCATGACGGTCAGCCACGACCGGCGGCTCGCGCCGAGCACGAGCTGGGTCGCGTTCTCGGCCCGGGCGAAGGTGAGCAGGGCTTCGGGGATGTTGTCACCGATGACCTGGTGATAGGTGCCGCCCACCGACTCGACCAGCCGTCGCTGACTGGCCAGCGTGGCCGGATCGGCGCCGGTCAGGCCGTCGGACTTGGTGACGTGCACGGCCAGCAGGTCACCGCCTGCGGACCGAGCGGCGATCCGGGCCGCCCGCCTGATCAGCGTCCGGCCTTCCGGGCCGCCCGTGAGCGCGACCACCACCCGCTCCCTGGCCTCCCAGGCACCCTGGATCTTGTGCTCGGTGCGGTATCGCTGCAGGCCCTCGTCGACCTTGTCCGCCAGCCAGAGCAGGGC
>PMOU01000562.1:17121-19562 GCA_003161205.1 Actinomycetota bacterium
GCCGCCCGCACGATCGCGTCGGGGACGGTTTCCCGCTGCGGCACGCCGGTGATCTTCTCGACCACGTCGTTGAGGGATTCCAGGTGCTGGATGTTGACGGCGGAGATCACGTCAATCCCGGCGTCGAGAAGTTCCTCGACGTCCTGCCATCGCTTCTCGTTGCGCGAGCCCGGGACGTTCGTGTGCGCGAACTCGTCCACCAGGGCGATCTCCGGCCGCCGGGCGAGCACGGCGTCCAGGTCCATCTCCTCGAAGCTCGCGCCGCGGTACTCCCGCCGGGTCCGGGGGATGATTTCGATGCCGTCGAGCAGCGCGCTGGTCTGCGGGCGTCCGTGTGCCTCGGCGAACGCCACCACGACGTCGGCGCCGCGTTCGGCGCGGCGGTGCCCTTCGCCGAGCATCGCGTACGTCTTGCCGACCCCCGCTGCGGAGCCGAGATAAATCCGCAGGTGTCCGCGTCCAGACCGGCTTCCGTGTTCCGGCGAGCCGCCCGGCCCCGCGCCTACGTGCGGGATCTCTGGTTCTTGCTCGTCCATCCCGCCGGTCCCCCTCAGGCCGTCGTTGTCAGCCATCTCCGGCCTGTTTCCTTCTTCGCATCGTTAGCCAGCTTCTTTCCTTAGCCGCTGACCTCCATTGTGAGGCACAACCCGCAGGTCAGGAATTCCGCATGCCGGAAGCGGGAAGGCTGGCGGGGGCCGCAGACCTGAAGAACGCGCTGGACGGCCGCTGCCAGAGGAACACCACCGCGCCGCAGGCGATCAGCCAGCTGATGAGGGTCAGCACCTTGGCCGGCCCGATGCCGGGGTGCGAATTGCCCAGCACGGCGAGCAGGCTGAGCGTGTGCAGGCCGAACAGCACCGTACCGGTGACCCTGGCCCAGTTCCTGCCGTTCTTGCAGGCCCGGGCGATCCAGAGCCACAGGGCGATCTCGACCAGGGACAGCAGGACCACCACGAACGCCACCCCGCCCACGGTGGTACGGCCCGCGGCGAGGGGATGGTCCTTGACGAAGGCGCTGGCCACCAGTACGACGCCTAGCGCGTAGATCAGCGTGTAGGCGGCCCCCGCGTACATCAACCTGACGGCGGTAGCCACACTACTCGGCAGCTGATAAATGGGTCCTCGCGATCCCAGCCGGTAAGGCTGCGGATAGCCCGCCGCCCCGCCCCTGCCAGGAGCTCCGCCGCTGCCGGGAGCTCCGCCGCTGGCGGGCAGGTAACCGCGGGGCGGCAGGGGTGACGCCTGGGAGTCGCCATAACCCTGCGGCGGCGGGTAGCTCTGCGGGCTGGAGTATCCCTGCGAGTACGGGAAGGCCGGTGAGCTGAGGTTGCCCGGGCCTGCCGGGGACAGCGGCTGCTGCGGTCCCTGGCTGCTTCCTGGCTCCGATGGCTTGGTGGGCGGATGCGCCGCGGTGGCGGCCCACGAAGGAGCCCCGGCTTCCGCGGGCTGCCCGCCCGCCCGCGTCTCCCGCTCGAGCCTGGCCTGGTACGCGCCGATAATGCCGGCTACCGGCTGCGGCCAGAAGGCGACCGCGGACGGCCCGGTCGCGTGCATTCCGCTGGCGATCATGGCGGCCACGGCCCGCAGCGTGGGTCGGGCGGCGGGGTCTTTCGCCAGGCACGCGGAGACCACCCCGCGCAGCCGCGGCGGCACCGCGTCCAGGGCCGGCTCACCGTGGACGACCCGGTACAGGACGGCGGCCGCGGTCCCGGAGCCGAACGGGCCCGCGCCGGTGGCCGCGTAGGTGATCACGCACCCGAGCTCGAACACGTCGCTCTCAGGTCCCGCGGGGCGGCCTTCGGCCTGCTCGGGTGACATGTAGCCGGGCGTGCCGAAAACCACTCCGGCCGCCGTCAGCGCGGTTCCGTCGGTGGCGCGCGAGATCCCGAAGTCGATGACCCGGGGACCATCGGTGGCCAGCAGCACGTTGGCGGGCTTGAGGTCGCGGTGCACCACCTTGCAGGCGTGTATCGCCTGCAAGGCCTCGACCAGGCCAGCCAGCAGCGGCCACAGGGCCAGCTCGGGCATCGGCCCGTGCTCGGTCACCACCTGGTCGAGGGAGGGGCCCGGGACAAAAGCGGTGGCCAGCCACGGCGGATGCTCGTTCAGCCCGCTGGCGACGACCGGCGCGGTATAGATGCCGCTGACGGCCCGGGCCGCGGCGACTTCCTGGCCGAACCTGCGCAGGAATTCGGTGTCGCGAGCCAGGTCGGGGTGCACGACCTTGATGGCCACCGCGCGGCCGCCCGGCGATAGGCCCAGGTAGACCCGGCCCATGCCGCCCGCGCCGAGCTGGGCTTGCAGCCGGTACTCGCCGATCATGCGCGGGTCGTCTGCGGCCAGCGCCTTCATCTACGCCCCCTGGGCTACCTGGTTTGTCCTGCGCTTCACATTTTGCGGCATAGTGGCCGGGCCGCGTACGCCGATGCGCGGGAATGTCG
>PMOU01000075.1 GCA_003161205.1 Actinomycetota bacterium
GGGTTCTGCATCTTGCCGCGGGTCGTGATGATGTCGAGTACCGCCGCCCTGATCTTGTCAGGGTCACCTGCGTATGCTTCGCGGAGCTGGCGGAAAGAGGCGGCGTCCAGGTTGAGCCGGTCGACGCGGATCAGCACCTCGTCGGCCCCGATCGCGGCGCTCGGATCCAGCCGCCACGCGGCCTGCGGGAGAACGCCGGGCGGTTCGATGACCCGGTGCAGACCCAGCGGCGATCCCGTCTCGGGGTGTGGTCCGGCTGGCAACGGACCCGCCTTCCTCGTCATACGCGTAATCCTTCCCCTACCGAAGGCTATGCAGGAAGATTTACTGTTCTAATCGCAATACACCGTATCTTCTCGCGCAGATTCGCGGAAACTGGCCAAGATAGTCCGGCGGAGTCACCTCCTGAGGCTCAGTTTCGCACGGGGTTTCGCACGCGTAGCAACGGGCTCGCTGGGGTCGCGGCGACGGGTCCGCTGGGGGCGGCCGACGTTCTCCGCGCCGGGCGGCCATGCGTTACACGATTGTGCTTCTGGGACGGCGTGTCAGTCATGTCAGACCATGTTGGCGGATGTAGCTTTCTCGGAACGCCCCCTGAGGCGGGCGCGGAGCGCGGTTGAGCGCGGGTATGTAAAAACGGCATTAATTGCTCTGAGCTGGGATAATGAGGTTACTGACGTCATTATGTGACCTAATTGAATCGAGCCTGTTGCCTACCTGTTGCTTGACTCGCTGCTGGAGCGGGAGTACCTCTAAATGGAAGCGGTTCCACGCATAGCAACCGCTCTGGCAGCGAAGCCGGGGGAGGTGAGTCGGCTGAATTCGGCCCATCGGGTAAACATCGCGGAGGTCGCGGCGGCGGCCGGCGTAAGCGTCGGCACCGTATCTCGGGTCCTGAACGAAAGCCCGAACGTCAGGGAGCACACGCGCAGGCGGGTCGCCGAGGTCATGAAGCGCCTCAATTACCGGCCGAGCCGCCTGGCCGAGAGCCTGTCCCGGGGCCAGACCCGCACCGTCGTCATCCTCGTACCGTTCCTGACTCGCCCGTCCGTGACCGAACGCCTGGCCGGAGCCATCGGCGTGCTCGATGGCGCGGGCTTCGACACCGTGGTGCGCAACGTGGAAACGATCGGTCAGCGAGACCGGCACCTGGCCGCGCTGACCACCCGGCACGAAGCCGACGGCGCGGTGATCGTGTCGCTGCGGCTGAACCGCCGAGCACATGGCGGCCCTGCGCCAGCGGCAACGTGCCGCTGGCCATGGTGGACACGGAGGCACCGGGTGTTCCGTGCACCATCGTGGATGACATCCTGGGCGGCTCCATGGCGACCGAGCACCTGATCAGCCTCGGCCACCGCCGGATCGGATTCGTGGGTGACTCCCCCGACGACTTCGGCTTCGTCTCCACCCGGCGGCGCCTGCTCGGCTACCGGCGGACGCTGTCCCGGCACCGGCTCGAGTACGACCCGTCGATCGTCCGGCTCGGCAGGCACTCGGCCTCCGTGGCCGCGACCATGGCGCAGGAGCTGCTTGACCTGCCCGCACCGCCGACGGCGATCTTCGCGGGCTCGGACACCCAGGCCCTTGGCGTCCTCGCCGCGGCCGAGAAATCCGGCCATTCGGTTCCCGCCGACCTGTCGGTGATCGGCTACGACGACATCGAGTCGGCGGCCCAGCTCGGGCTGTCGACGGTTCACCAGCCGCTCGCCGAAAGCGGGGCCCGCGGGGCCAGGCGGCTGTGCGCGCTTATCCGCGGGCAGTTGGTGCGGCCACTGAAGGAGGAATTGCCGCTCTCAGTGGTGGCCAGGAAAAGTTCCGCAATGTACGCGGTCGCGGGTGTCGCATGAGCCGCATCGCGGCTCATGGGGACCCATGAGACCGGTGAAGCACAACCAGATAGGTCCACGGGCAGCACAAACGGCCCGCACGCAAGGGCATAGCCCAGGAGGAGCACACATGTCACGAAGAAGTTTGCGGAGAAGGTCCCCGGCCCGGCTGAAGGGGGGTTTGGGACTGACGGCCCTGGCGGGCGTCACGGTACTGACCCTGGCCGCCTGCGGCGGCAGCAGCGGCAGCAGCAGTGCCAGCGGCGGGAGCACGCCTTCGAGCACGAGCAGCGTCGGCTCCACGACGTCCGGCAGCATCGTCTGGTCGGCGAGCCCGCTGTCCGGCACCGGTGCGAACGACGCGCGAACCGTGCTCATCAACGCGTTCGAGAAGCAGTACCCGAACATTCACGTCACCCTGGTGTCGGCGTCGACCGACACCGACACCAACCGGGCCACGCTAGCCACGCAGATCGCGGGCGGCGCCGGTCCCGACGTGTTCATGGGCGACGTGATCTGGCCCGCCCAGTTCGGCGCGCACCAGCTCGCCCTTCCGCTGTCGAGCTACCTGCCGTCGAGCTACTGGAGCAAGTTCGCGCCGGGACTGGTCTCGGGCGCGACCTACAAGGGCGCGGTCTACGGCTCGCCGCTCTTTGAGGACCAGGGCTTCCTGTACTACCGCAAGGACCTGCTCACCAAGGACGGCCTGCCGGTGCCGACGACCTGGGAGCAGCTCGAGACCGACGCCAAGGCCGTCCTGGCCAAGGGCCAGACCAAGTACGGATTCGTCTGGGAAGGCGACTCGTACGAGGGCCTGACCTGCAACTTCATGGAGTACCTGACCGACGCGGGCGGGACGGCGACCAACAGTGGCTACACCTCGGCCACGCTGAACTCGGCCGCGGCCCTCAAGGCGGTCACGTTCATGCGCAGCCTGATCACCTCCGGCGTTAGCCCGGCCGCGGTGACCACGTTCCAGGAGCCGCAGGCGATGAACACCTTCGCCTCCGGCGAGAGCGTCTTCCTGCGCAACTGGGACTACGCCTACGAGGACGCCATCACCCCGTCCGACGGTGGCAAGCTCACCGCCAGCCAGGTCGGCGTNNTACTCCAACATCGGCGGCTGGAACATGTACATCAACCCGCACAGCAAGCACATCGGCGCGGACCTGACCTTCATCCAGTGGCTGTCCAGCACCACGGCGCAGGACATCCTGTCCCAGAAGTACGGGTTCATCTCCACCGTCGAGTCGGTCCGCACCGCGCCCGCGACGGTCGCCTCCAACCCGGTGTTCGCCATCGTGCCGAAGACCAAGCTGGTCCCCCGGCCCGCGGGCACGCCCAACTACCCGGCGCTGTCCACCGCGATCTACCAGAACGTGAACGGCGCTCTGGCTGGGTCGACCTCTCCGACGGCGGCGGTTGCGGCCATGGAGTCGGCGGCCAACACCGCGCTGAGCACATCATCCAGCGGCGGATTGTGACCTAGCCGCCAAGCTGCCCGGGCCGGGAAGCGAATCGCTTCCCGGCCCGGGCAGTAGCCCCACCCGGTCAGCTGGCAATACCTATCTGCTTATCTCGGCCCCGGCCGCGAGGAGTTACCCATGACCGCCATCTCAAGTGCCTCTGGACAGAGCGCTGCCGGACAGGTGAGGACCGTCGTCCCGCCGGTCCCTCGCCCCGATATCAACAGGAAACGGCTGGCCCGGATGGGCTGGGGCTTCTCGGCTCCCGCTCTGCTCGTCATCGCCGCGGTCACGATCTTCCCGATCGTGTACTCGGTGATCATGAGCCTGAACAACGTGGCCGTGACAGGAAACGGCTTCAGCCTGGACGGCTTTACCTTCAGCAACTACAACCTGCTGCTGCATTCAAACCTGTGGCGGGACGCGCTGTTCTTCACCGTCTACTACACCGTGGTGACCGTCATCATCGAGCTGGTCATCGGAACCTGCATCGCGCTCGTGCTCGAGCGGCTGGTCGCCGGGCGCGGTTGGATGATGGCGCTGCTGCTCATTCCCTGGTCGATGATCACCGTCATCAACGCCGAGCTGTGGGCCTACATCTACAACGGGACCTACGGCGTGGCCGATTACATCCTGGGTGGCCTGGGCCTAGGCCACCCGGTGATCCTCGGTACCCCAACCCCGGCCATTATCGGGCTGATGATCGCCGACATCTGGAAGACGACGCCGTTCGTGGCCATCATCGTGCTGGCTGGCCTGGTCATGCTGCCCGGCGATGTGTACGAGGCGGCGGAGATGGACGGGGCGTCGGGCTGGTACACGTTCTGGCACATCACCCTGCCGTTGCTGCGGCCGACGATCGCGCTCGCGGTCATGTTCCGCGTGCTCCAGGCGTTCGGCCTGTTCGACCTGCCTTACGTCATGACCGGCGGTGGTCCGGGCACGGCGACCCAGTCCTTGTCGATCCTCGCCTTCAACGCGTTGTTCAAGAACCTCGCCTTCGGGCCCGGCGCCGCCGTGGCCACCAGCACCGCGCTGCTGGTGCTCCTCGGCTGCCTGGCCACGCTGCGGGTGTTCCGGGCCCAGGTCGGACAGGAGTAACTGATGCGAAACCGCAAACGAGTCGGATGGCACCGGTACATCAACGGCGTCGTCCTGTCCACGATCGTCACCGCGCTGTTCATCCTCATCCCGCTGTACTGGCTGATCGCCTCGAGCTTCAAGGCGCCGAACGACGTCGGCTCGACCCGGCTCTTCCCCAACCCGATCAGCGGGGCGAACTACAGCGGCGCGTTCAAGGGCTTCGACTTCGGGATCTACTTCCGGAACTCGCTGATCGTCACCCTCGTCGCCACCGCGCTCGTGCTGATCCTGGGCACGCTGGCCGGCTACGCGCTCGGCCGGCTGCCGATGCGGGGCAAGTTCAGCACGCTGGTGATCCTGCTGATGATCTCGGTGTTCCCGGAAGTCGCGGTGATCGCGCCGCTGTTCCTGCTGATGAAGGAAATCGGCTGGCTGAACAGCTACCAGGCGCTGATCTTGCCCTACACGGCCTTCAACCTCCCGTTCGCCATCTGGATCCTGCGGAACTACATGCTCGGCATCCCCAAGGAAATGGAGGAGACCGGCCGGATCGACGGCGCCGGGGCGCTGCGCACCGTCTGGACCATCATCCTGCCGCAGGCCCTGCCGGGGCTGTTCACGGCGGGCATCTTCTGCTTCACCGCCTGCTGGACCGAGTTCCTGATGGCGCTGACGTTCAACGATTCAAACAACTTCCGGACCATCCCGGTGGGCATCGCCGACTTCGGCGGGAACTTCCAGGTTCCCTACGGGACCATCTTCGCGGCTAGCGTGGTAGCGGTGGTGCCCATCGGCATCCTGGTCTTCGTCTTCCGCAAGTTCGTGATCTCCGGCCTGACCTCGGGCGCGGTGAAGGGATGAGCAAGTCCTGCAATCTCGGGCACGCGCCCGGTAAGGAGTCAGCATGGCCACGGTAAGCCTTGAAGGCATCAACAAGGTCTACGAGAACGGCTTTCACGCGGTCAAGGACCTCAGCGTGGACATCGCCGACGGCGAGTTCATGGTCCTGGTCGGCCCGTCGGGCTGCGGGAAGACCACCGCACTGCGGATGATCGCCGGTCTGGAGGACATCACCAGCGGCATCTTGCGCATCGGCGGGAAGGAGGCCAACGACGAGACGCCCAAGGAACGGGACATCGCCATGGTCTTCCAGAACTACGCGCT
>PMOU01000620.1:0-20265 GCA_003161205.1 Actinomycetota bacterium
CAGGACGGCGCGGGTGCTGGCGAACGCCCGGCCCAGCACGTCGGTACGCGTCGTGACCTGCTCGCTGTTCATCGATGGCGATCCTCTCATCCGCGGCTCACTCAACCAGGTAGACCAGGCGGCACCGGAAAAGGAATCGCACCGTCGTTGACAAGGACATCACCAAGCCTCGTGCGTCCCCATGTCACAGAACGCCGGGGCTCTCTCGTCTCGGACCTGAGAGTCAAATCCTGGACAGCGGGAAGGTGATGGTTATGCGCGTGTTCGTGGCGGGCGGGACGGGGGTCATCGGGCGCCGCCTGGTGCCGCAGCTGGTGGCCCGCGGCCACCAGGTGACGGCGACGACGACGAGCGCGGCCAAGCTGGGCTTGCTGACGCAGCTGGGCGCCGACGGCGTGGTGATGGACGGGCTGGATGCGGCGGCGGTCGGCGAGGCGGTGGCCACCGCCCGGCCGGATGCGATCGTGAATCAGATGACGGCCCTGTCCGTGACGCACGCCGGCCAGCCCAACTACAGGAAGGCCGACCGCTTCTTCGCCCCCACCAACCGGCTCCGCACCGAGGGGACCGACCATCTGCTCGCGGCCGCCGAGGCGGCCGGCATCTCCAACGTCGTCACGCAGAGCTTCGGCGCCTTCAACGGCATCCGCACGGGTGGCTGGGTGAAGACCGAGGAGGATCCGATGGAGGTGGCGGAGGAAACCAAGGGGCTCCGCCACCTTGAGGACGTGGTCGTCCAGGCGGGCGGCGCGGCGCTGCGTTACGGCGGCTTCTACGGGCCGGGCGCCAACACCGACCAGGTCGAGCTGGTGCGCAAGCGGCGGTTCCCGGTCGTCGGGGGCGGCACCGGCTACTTCTCCTGGGTGCACGTCGACGATGCGGCGAGCGCTACCGTCCTGGCGGTGGAGCAGCAGGCGAAAGGCGTGTTCAACATCGTCGATGACGAGCCGGCCCCGGTCAGCGAGTGGCTTCCCTACCTCGCGGAGTGCGCGGGGGCCAGAGCGCCGCGGCGGGTCCCGGCGTGGCTGGCCCGGCTGCTGGCCGGGGAGATGGTGGTCGGCATGATGACCCAGGGACGCGGCTTCTCCAACGCCAAGGCCAAGGCGGAACTCGGCTGGGAGCTGCGCTATCCGTCGTGGCGCCAGGGCTTCAGGAAAGAACTCACATGAGCCGGGCCGGGGAGTTCGAGGAGCTGCGGCCGCTGCTGTTCTCGATCGCCTACCGGATCCTCGGCAGCGTGACCGAAGCCGAAGACGCGGTCCAGGAGACCTGGCTGCGCTACCAGGACTACCCGGCCCAGCCCACGTCGGTCAGGGCCTTCCTGTCCGCCGTGGTGACCCGGATCTCGATCGACGTGCTGCGCTCGGCCCGTGTCCGGCGGGAGACCTATGTCGGGCCGTGGTTTCCCGAGCCGCTGCTCACCGATCCTTACGAGGACCCGGAGCGCTCGGCGGAGCTGGCCGACTCGCTGTCGATGGCGGCGCTGCTGCTGCTCGAGCGGCTCAGCCCGCTCGAGCGGGCGGTCTTCGTGCTGCGGGAGGTGTTCGGGTTCAGCTTTCCCGAGGTCGCGTCGGCGGTCGGGCGGTCGGAGGCGGCGTGCCGCCAGCTCGCGGTGCGGGCGCGGCGTCACATGGACGCGGGGCGCCCCCGGTTCGACGCGGACCGCCGGGAACGGGAGGAACTGGCGGCGCGGTTTTTCGACGCGTTCCGGGAAGGCGACGTCGACGCCCTGCGGGAGCTGCTCGCCGCGGACGCCTCGATGGTCGGGGACAGCGGCGGCAAGGCCCCGCGGTGGGCCCGCCCGATTGCCGGCGTCGATCATGTGGCCCGGGTGCTGGCCTCGATGTGGCC
Source organism: Actinomycetota bacterium (assembly GCA_003161205.1). The sequence continues at coordinate 1,852 of PMOU01000620.1, forward strand.
CTGGCTGGTCCCGATCAGTGTGGCGGTGGAGCCGCACGAGGTGAACGGCCAGCCGGGCGCGATCTTCCGCGACCGGGACGGCAAGGTGCTCCTGACCTGGACCCTTGAAATACTCGACGGGCAGATCCAGACGATCCGCTCGGTGCTGAACCCCGACAAGCTCGGGCACGTGGGCCCGGTGGCGGACGCCTGGGCGGTCCTCCGCGAGGCGAACCGGGCCCGCCGGCCAGCCGATTAACCGATTTTGGGCCGAACGGTCGGTGTCCAAGCCCTCGATCACCGCTTAAAGCCCGTGCAGGTCGGGATGATGGTCGTGCCAGATGACCAGGATCGCCTTGCCGATGATGCTGGAGCCCTGGACCGGCCCCCAGTAGCGGCTGTCGCAGGAGTCTGCCCGGTTGTCGCCCAGGACGTAGAACTCGCCGGGCGGGACGCGGTAGGGATGCTGGCTGCTGGCGATCGGCGGGCCTAGCGGGTCGTAGGCCGGCAGGTACGGCTCGGCCAGCCGGTGCCCGTTGATGTAGATGCTGTCGCCAGCGGAGTAGATCGTCTGGCCGGGCAGCGCGATGACCCGCTTGACCAGGTCCCCTCCCGCTACTCCGCCGCACTCGTCCAGGGGCGGGTGGGTGAACACCACGATGTCGCCCTCGCGGACGTCGTGCCAGCTGAAGAACGCCTTCTGCACCAGGACCCGGTCGTACACGGCAAGCGTCGGGACCATCGACCCCGACGGGATCCAGAAGGTCTCGCAGACGTACGTTCGCAGCAGGACGGACAGCACCGCCGCCACCAGGAGCGTGATGACCGTCTGGGTCAGTCCCCGCCGCCGTCGTCTCCGCCGCTGCGGCCCGGACCCGGCGGCCTCGGTACTGGCCGGATCGGCGCCGGCCGGATCGGTGCTGGCCGGATCGGATCTGGCGGGACCGCCGTCAGCAGGAGCGGACATGCGCGGTTCCCTGGCTGCTCAGCTGCGGGTGGCCGGGGGCGGGAACGGCGCCGGTAGCCTGCCTGGGCCGGCACGGGGTGACCTGGTCCGGGGAGCCGGCGCCTGGGGGCGCGGGCTTAATCGTGCTGGCGGCCTTGGCCGGCCCGGACTCGGCGACCAGCGCCGCCGAGAAGCCGAGCAGGCATGCCGCGGCCAGCAGCGCCGCGGCCACCCTGCGGGGGGACCGGCCGGGACGCGGGGCCAGCCACGCGCGGGCCGCGCCGGTGAGGTAGCTCCAGGCGATCGATGCCGCCGGGGCGCCGTCTGCGATGAGGAGGGCCGCCAGGTCGGCGGCCTCGTCGCCATGGCGCCGCCGCCAGCGGGCCGGGTAGCAGCGGAGCGCGGCCTCGACCAGCGGGGCTCCGGAGCTTCTCATCAGGCGCCGCCCAGCTGCAGGCGCAGCCGTCCGGTCGCGCTGACGCGCTCCAGCGAATCGAGGTGCACCCGGAGCGCGGCCGCACCCGGTGCGGTGATGCGGTAGGGATGACGCCGCTCGTCGGCGGGCAGCGACTCGATGAGCCCGAGCCTCTCGAGCCGGTCCAGCGCGCCGTACAGCGTGCCGGGCCCGAGCTCCACGCCGGCGAACTGCCGAACGTCCTGGATCAGCGCATAGCCGTGCTTTGGCTCGCCGGCCAGGCTGACCAGGACCAGCACCGACGCCTCCCCGACCCGGCGCAGCACGTCCCGCTCTGGTGTGCTCATCTACCCCCCTATTACGTTGACGAATGTATCAGTCAACGTACTAGCCCGCCAGCCCATGGCCATGTCGTCGTCGCGTGTCCGGCGGCGGCCGCGCGGCTTAGTCGCGCTGGCTGATCCACAGCGATAGGTAGGCGGGCTCCAGGGCCTGCTGCACGACACCGGCCAGGTCATCACGGACTGAGTCCAGGTCCACCGCGTCCTTCAGCCGGACCGCGAACGCCGCGATGGTCTGGTCGGCGTCGTACCTGGTCCGGTTGAACCGCCGGTCCACGGCCTTCTGCACCCGCCGTCGCAGCGGGCTGAACAGGGCCGCCGCCGCCAGCGTGGAAGCGGCCACCGCCACCGGCGTGTGGACCCGGAACACCTCGGTGGTCAGCAGCACCAGCCCGGCGTACACCCCGACCAGCAGGCCGGTGACGATCGCGTNNGAGATGATCCGGTCGATGTCGTACAGATGGTATTTCAGGATCCCCACGCCGATCGCGACCGGCATGGCGACGACGCCGACCTCCAGCAGCCGGGACGCGGCGACAGCCGAGCTGAGCGCGCTGCCCAGCAGGCCGACGCACAGGGTGATCGCGGCGCCGCAGGCGAGCCATTTGAGCTGCTGGCGGCGCTCCCCAGTGGCTTGGCGCCAGCTGAGCACCTGATGGCCCACGAAGGACAGCCACATCGCCCCGATCGTCAGGTACGCCACTGCGGTCAGCCAGGCGGGCAGGTGAGCAAGCGATCCGACCTGACTGGGGTTGCTGGTGACGTCGCCGGAGGCGTTGACCTGGATGTCGTGAGTGGCCGCCGCGGCCAACGCGGGCGCCAGGTTGACGGCCACCGCGCATGCGACGGCCAGTGCATAACCGCGCAGTACCCACCGCCAGCGCCGGGACGTGAGCCTGCCATCAGGAAACAGCAAGATCACTAGCGGAAACAGGGCGAACGCGAGGGGCCACAACGAAACGAGCACGACGGCCGCCGGACCGAGCGGGACATGGTCGCCGAGGTGATAGCGGAGCACCGCGTAGAATCCGGCGTCGACGGGGATCAGGAACAGCACGACGAAGACGATCAGGATCCATCCCACCGGGTTACCCGGCTGGCGCCGCGCGACCACGACACCGACGCCGGCATAGACCAGGGGGATGGGAATCCCGGTGGCAATATTGAGGAACGTCGACTGATGGGCGAGAGTGCTGAGTGCTGCGGTGGCGCCCAGCAGCGCGAGGGCCAGGGCACCGAGGGCCGTGGCGGTCGCGGACGACGCCGACCGGAAGCGCCGGTCCGTGACCAGGCTGTCTGCTGATGGCGACTCACCCACGAAGCGGACTTTACGCCCGGACCGTTCCGGGAACGTTACCGCTCGGGCGGGTCAGGGGGTGGTGTAGATGGCGGCCACGTCGTCGTCGGCGTGCCCGGCCGCGGCGGCGCGGCGCCAGCGGGGCAGCAGCGCGGTGGTGAGGGNNGCGGCCTGCGCGGCGAGGTCGGCGTCTTTGAGCGCGTGCTTGAGCGCGAACGCGGGGGTGAAGTCGCCGCCCAGCATGACGCGGGCCTTCTGCGTGGCGTAGGGCGATCCGAGCGGCGTCGACGCCAGCACGTCCACGATCTGGGCGGGGTCCAGGTCGAGCTGGCGGGCGAAGGAGAGGGTTTCCGCCGTCATCTCGGCGAGGTCGGCCAGCCAGTTGTTGAGGACCAGCTTGGCCCGGGTGCCGTTGCCGGCCGGGCCGAGCCAGGTGGTGGCGCGGCCGAGCGCGGCGAACACCGGGGCGACGGTGTCCTGCAGCCAGGACGGGCCGCTGGCCAGGATGGTCAGCTCCCCGGCCTGGGCCGGTCCCTGACTTCCCGACACCGGCGCATCGATGAAGCCCACCTGGTTCCGGGTGGCGGTGTTGATGAACCGTTCGGTCCACTCCATTCCCACGGTGGCCATCTGCACCCAGATCAGGCCGGGAGCGATGATCAGTTCCCCGTCCGGCCCGTGCAGGGCCTGCTCGGTGGCGGGCCCGTCGGCCAGCATGGTGATGAGGATGCCGGCGCCCTTGATGGCGTCGGCCGGGCTGGCCGCCGCGGTCGCGCCGTCCGTGACGAGGGCGTCGGCGTGGTTGGCGGAGCGGTCCCATGCCCGCACCCGGAAACCGGCGCGGGCCAGGTTGGCGGCCATCGGGCCGCCCATCCGCCCGGTGCCGAGAAACGCGATCACCGGCGTGGCCGTACGCCGGCTGCTGCCGGGGCGGGCTGGTGCGCTCTGCTGTGGTGCAAGCTGGGTAGTCATGACATTCCTTCCGTGGCTTCGGATGACACCAAGCTTCACGCCCGCCAGGGTGAGCTGACGTCACACGGGCGGGTGATTCGCTGCCAGGCGGCGGCCATTATCCTTATCACCTTCCCCGCTCGTACTAGTGATCACTCCCAGGAGGGCCGACAGGCATAACCGCAGGTCAATGGCTCCGCAGGACGCGAAGTCGGCTGCGTTGAGTACCCATCCTGGACGGCCCAGGAAGTCATTCCGGACGGGCGAGAACACGTCGAGGAGCCTGTTGATCCCAGGCCCGGCAGCCTGGCTCGTGTGGATCAGCGGTGGCGGGAAGATCACTGCTCCGGGGCCCTTCAGCTGGGCATGCTGGTCGTCGCGCCAGGTGGTCATGTCTGGCGTCCAGGGTGTCCTGATGTGGTGCACGAACTGGCCGGCCAGCTGAACCGAGCACTGCTCGAAGTCGGGATGGCTGTGGGGGGACAGCTTGCGCACGTCGCGTGGGCCGTGGCGGTCGCCGATAAAATTGAGCATAAGGTTCCGGCTCCGGAAGATATGGCCGAACCGGTCCGGGGTGGGCGGGTAGTCCGCGAGCCGGTACGTGAGTACCGGCCCTGGGCTGGCCGCGGGGGCGTGGACCGCGACGTTCGGCGGCACCTCAAGGTAGGCGTCCTTGTTGACACAGCATGCCAACAGGTCTAGCGCGGCGGCGGTGCTGACCCGGATGACGGGGCCGGCCTCCAGCACGTCGACGGTGCTGGCCCCGGCCGGTACTACAGCCAGTGATCTGCCCTGCATGACATGGGATGACCCGTTTGCGCTGATCCGCACGGCCGTCTCGTCATCAGGCAGCGCCACCAGGTACTCGAATGGCTCAGACTCACGCGCCAGCGCGTCGCCTGCAGCGGCTTGGGCGAACGTGACCACCGCGTTCTGGGTCCGCACGTGCCAGATCCGGGAGCCAGCGTGGCTGACCTGCGCGGTATCCCCGGTGAAGGCGATCACCTGGGCCTCGGCGAACCCGGCGGCAGGGATGCCTGGTTGCGCGTCGAGCACCGAGCGCGGATCGGATTGATCGAATGGCATGGCTGGCTCACTTTCGGCTGCCGCTTAGATGCCTTCGTACTGAAGGATGTTGAGGCCGGCGTTGTAGTCGGTCACGTAGACAAGTCCTTCGGTGCTGACGAACACATCAGCGGAGTGCCGGGACATGGGCCTGCCCGGCCGGGCATTCCACATCCGGCCGGGCAGGCCAGGCAGGTAGTACCCGGCTGGCTCCGGGCGGTAGGGATCGCGGATGTCGAAGGCGCGGATTCCGGCGTTCTGGTAGGTCGCGAAGATCAGCTCGGAGCTCTGGAAGCTCCCTGGCCGGTTTTCGTGCAGGTTATGCGGTCCGAAGTGCCCAGGCTGGGCGCAGAAGTCCTGCTCGTCCGGGATGGGTACGGTGGCGATGGTGACCGGGTTGGATTTCTCGCGGATATCGAGCATCCAGATGTGCTTGACACCGTCGGCGCAGTTGTCAGCGACAGCTTCGTCTGCCACGACCAGCAGGTCCCGGTCGGGCAGGGGAAGACAGGTGTGGGTTCCGCCGGTAAACGGCGGCGACCAGTTCCGGTGGGCGACGAGTTCCGGACGGGCGGGATCCTGGACATCGTTCACGGTGACACCGGCGTCCCGCCACGCACCGTACGCGTAGCCGTCCGCTACGATGGCGTGGTGCAGGCCGACCCGGCCGGGTTCCGTGCGGGGTACCTCCCCGCCTTCTGCCCACATGCCGGGCAGCCACCAGCGTGCCGCCTCGGCCGGGTGTTCGGGATCCTGGAGATCGATGACCAGCATGATGTAGTCGGTGAAGCCGCGCAGGAAGGCGGAGGCGTAGGCGTACCTGCCGCCCGTGTACCAGAGCCGGTGCAGCCCGGCGCCGTCCACCGGCATGAAAGCGATCGCCCGCGGCTCCGCCGGCCTGGATATGTCGTAGACCCGCAGGCCGGCGGAATAGTCGACCCCATTGACACCGAAGGCGGAGACGTCCAGGCCACCCGAGTCGTTGGAGTAGTAGGTCTTCTCGTCGGTGACGAACTTGAAAAAGTTCAGTGCCTCGATGACCAGGAGCAGGTCACCGTGCGTCTGGAGGTGGATATTCCAGGTGTTCGGAAAGGTGGGCAGGAAATTAACCGCCACGACGGACCGTGGGTCCCGGATATCGAGGACTGTGAACCCGGCGTTGAATCCCTGGCCGATGTACGCGTACCCGTTGTGGACCATTATCTGGTTCGCGTCGGGGCGACCGCCCTGGTCGCTGTGCCCGACGAAGGTGAAACCAGATCCGTGGCCCCCTTGGGGGTCAGCCACGGCTGGCCCCCAAGGTCGTGGTCGGCTGGGCCGGGCTGGCAGCGGATGCCACGGGCTCACACACCCCAGATCTTGCGGTAGGCAGCCTGGTATCCGTTGGGCGGGTTGTACACGCTCTGCGCTCCGCCGAACTCGCTGACGTCTGCGTTGATCACCAGGTGCGGCTGGGTCACGTACCCGCTCGGCGCTTTGCCCGCGAATGCGCGGTTCAGTTCATCCGCGACCTGCCAGCCGTGCATGTACAGCGGCTCGGCCACCGTCGCCGTCTGGAACTGGCCAGCACTGATCCTCTGGAACGCGGAGGCACTTCCGTCACCGGCTGAAATCAGGTGCGGCGCACCAGTCGCGCTGACGCCCGCCGTCCGCAGTGCCGGGACACTCGCGTCGAAGGCGAGGTCGTTGATGGCGAAGATGTCCGTCAGCTTCGAGCCGAAACGCTGCAGCATTGCGGTGACAAGCCCGGGCGAGTCAGTGGTGATATTCGCGAACGGGAAGCTATCGGTCGTCAGCACCGATGAGGTCTGGCACGCGTCTATGGCAGCCTTGATCCCGTCCGCCTTGGCGAGAGTCTGCGGGATCGAGAGGTCAGTCAGGATCCCGACACGCGCGCGCCCGTTAGTCGCCACGATGGCATACTCGCCGGCCAGCTTGCCGATCGCCGTGTTCGGACTGGTCACGTTGGTGAACAGCAGATGGTCCGGGCTCGGGCCAGGGTCGTTCTGAGCGTGCCAGCCGACCACGACGATGTGATGGGCCACTGCCGCCTTGACCTCTGAGACGGTCAGGATGTAAGGGAAGCCGACTATGACGATCGCGTCCGGCTTCACCGCGATCGCCTGGCTGAGGGCGGCGCTGTCACCGGAGACCGTGTTCTGGCCGTCGAACGTCTGGACCCGCCAGTCCAGCAGCTTGGCCGCCTCTCTGAACCCCGCGAGGACGCCCAGGTTTCCGCCGTTCTGCAGCGACCCGGCGACGAAAGCAATGAACTTGCCCTTCACCGCCTTCGGCCCGGTGGTAGGGCCATCCCACTTCGTCGACGGATGCAGCGAGGCCTGCACGGCCGCCCGGTCCGCTGCGACGGTTGACGGGCAGCCGCTGGTACTCGCCGCCGCCGCGGCGGAAGCCGAGGAAGGCGAGGACGAGCCGCACGCGGACACGAGCAGGAGTGCACCCGCTGCCACCGCGGCAGCGGACCCCCTTCTCAAAAGTCTTCCAGTGATCACGAGTCACTCCATTCTGTTGCGTGCAGTGCGCTGGCGGGGGGCGGCGCGGTCTCGCTGACCGTTTGAATCTCGCCGGATGGAACGGGCTGCGGCGCGGCCGGCTTCATGCCACGCCGGCGGCGCGCCACGAATCCGGCCAGGCCAACCGCCACGAGCAAGGTGCCGCCGTTGAACAGGTTTTCCACATAGAAGGCCCCGCCCCATTGCTCGAGGCCCGCGATACCGATGGACAGCACCAGCACCGCCACCACCGTGCCCCATACGTTCGGCCGGCCTGGCTTGATGGCGGTCTTGCCGAGCAGGGCACCGACAAAGGCGGGGAGGAGGAACTCCGGCCCGGTTGCGCTCTGGCCGACCTGCAGCTGGGCGGCGAGCAGGACCCCGGCGATACCGACCAGCAGCCCGGAGATAGCGAATGCGGCGATCCCGAATTTGCGTGCGGAGATACCGGACAGCACCGCGGCGCGGCGGTTGAAGCCAAGTGCGTACAGATACCTGCCGGCGGGGGTGAACTCCAGCAGGACCCACAACAGGACCGCGACGGCCAGGACGATGAGTGTGGGCAGCGGGACGCCCAGGATCGAACGGTAGTTCAGGCTTACGAAGGCCGCCGGCAACGGGGCTACGATCTGCTGCCCGCCCGTGTACCAGATCGCCAGGCCGTAGGCGATCGTGCCGGTGCCCAGCGTGGCGATGAACGAGTCGATCTTCGCGACGTGCACGAGCAGGCCGTTGATCAGGCCGACGGTCACCCCGAGCACGAGGACCAGGACTACCGACAGCTCCCAGCTCAGGCCGTTCTTGGCAATGAAACCGTCAGCCAGCACGTATAGCAGGCCCACCATGTACCCGATGGAAAGGTCGAACTCGCCGCTCGCAATGACCACGGTCAGGCCGAGCGAAAGGAGCAGGACCGTCGTCTCCTCGTTAAGGATCGAGTGGGCCGTCAGGCTGGTCGGGAAGGTATCCGGGAGGGCCAGCGAGAAGGTAATGATCATGACGACACCGAGGACGATCAGCCCGTAAGCCGGCAGCTGCCCCGAGGCCCGCTGCCACCACCTCGCGGGCCCGTGAGTCTTCCCGGTGGCGGCAGTAACGATGATCTCCTGATTAGTCATGATCGCCTCCGCTGGCGGCCCGGGTCAGGGCCGGGACGGTGATGTGATCGCGGTCCAGCTCAGTCACGACCGCGCCCCGGTCGAAGACCAGGACGCGGTCGCACAGCGTCTCCAGCTCTTCGAAGTCGGTGGAGATGACGAGTACCGCCTTGCCGTCCGCCGCTGCCTGACGCAGCAGGGCGTAGAGATCCGCCTTGCCTCCGACGTCGACTCCCATGGTCGGCTCCTCCAGGACGATGACCTCGCTGGCCAGTGACAGGCAGCGGGCCAGGATGGCCTTCTGCTGGTTACCCCCACTGAGGGTGCTGATGAGCACCCCGGGTTCGGGCGGCACTACCCGGAAACGGCCCAGGGCGTGGCGAGCCGCCGATCTCTCCTGCCGCCGGGAGCGCAGCTTCAGGGCAGGGGCGCCGAGGGCGCCCGGGTTCAGGTAGAGGTTCTCCTGAACGGTCATGTCGTAGGCGACACCTTCGACTTCCCGGTTGCTCGTGACGAACACGACGCCGTGAGCGATGGCGTCAGCGGCAGAGCCGATGTGCACTGTGCGGTCGTGGATCCGGATCTCTCCTGCGGCCAGGCCGGCCAGTCCGCAAAGAGCGCGTCCTATGTCGGCCTGGCCCGCTCCCTGCAGTCCGGCCATCCCGACGATCTCACCGCGGCGCACGGCCAGGGATGCGCTGGCTCCTGACTGCACGATGAGCCGATCTGCGCGCAGGGCCACCGTTCCTGGCGTCCGGGAGGCTGGTCTTGCCTGTGTGGCCCGCTGTCCGGTAATGCTGGCTATCAGGGCGGCCGCGTTCGATGTGGCGGTCGGCCCGGTGAACACGCGGAGCCCGTCGCGCAGGACGGTTACCCGGTCGGAAAGCCGGAACACCTCGTCGATGCGGTGCGTCACGTAGACGATCGCGGCGCCGCCGGAGCGCAGCAGGCCCACAGCGTGGAAGAGGTGCGCCACCTCTGTCTCATGCAAGCTGGCGGTCGGCTCGTCCAGGAAGATCAGGTCCTTCTGGCCGACCAGCGCCCGCGCGATCGCGATCATTGACTTGTCCGCGCGGCTCAGCTCGGCTACCGGCGCACGGGGGTCGATCCGCGATTCGATGACCTGCAGCGCGGCCGCAGCCCGGCGCCTGGTGGCCGCGCGGTCGATGAGCCCGCGGCGCCGGGCGAACCCGCCGACGACCGCGATATTCTCAGCTACGGTGAGTTGGTCGACGAGGCCGAGATCCTGGTGGATGAAGGCGATCCGCCCGGCGGCGTCCGCCCGGCTGAACGGGACCCCGTTCACCTCGATGGTGCCCTGGTCCGGTGAATAGATCCCCGCGAGGATCTTGATGAGAGTGGACTTCCCCGCGCCGTTCGCGCCCAGGAGCGCATGCACCTCACCCGGGTACGCCTCGAAATCGAGGCCGCCTAGCGCGGTCGTCCCGGCGAATCTCTTGACCAGGCCCTGGATGCGCAGGGTCGGGGCCGCCGGGTCGGCAGGCAGCTCGCCCAGTTGCCCGGGCACCGGTGACTGGCCGTGGGACACTGATTTCTCCTCCTCCCCAGCGCGGGGTAGGCATGCTCCCCTCGCCGGATAAAACCGGGCCTGGTCCATCCATGCCGTCCGGCCCGCAAGAGCGCGGCAGCCGGGTGGCGGGTACGTGCTCAAGGCTCGGGCCAGCGAGTCCGGTACGGACCAGCGCCCGCACCCGGCATGCTCGGGCCGCCCATCTCCTCGGTGAGCTCGCGGGCCGCGGCCCGGACCCGCAGGGCCTGGGCCGAGTCGATGCTGGCGGGCAGCATCGCCGAGGTGTGCACGAGCGCCATGGTCGCGCAGATCCCGGTGGGGCTGAACACCGGCGCCGCGACCGAGCTGATCCCATCCTCGAACGATGCGGCTGCCGCGACCTGCTCGCGGGCCTGGCTCACCCGGGCCGAGATCGTCTCCTGAGCGGCCGGGGGGAGCATGCGCAGCAGCGCGTGCATGGCCAGCTGATCGGGCATAAAGGCGAGGAACAAGACCGACTGTGCGGTCTCCAGGTTCAGCTGCGTCCCGACCGGCACCGTAATGAGAACCGCGTTGCTCCGGTCCTCGTGAACCTTGGCCACCACCGGGCCTGCAGCACCCCACAGGCTCACCACCGCGGTCATCCGCGACGCGGCGGACAGCTCCCTCAAGTGGCGTTCGGCAAGCTCCAGGACAGTTCTGCGGCCGAGGCTGAAGCAGCCCAGCTGCACCGCCAGGTCTCCGGGTACGTACCCTCCGGTCTCCTCATCCCGGCTCAGCAGCTGCGCCGACACCAGGGAGGTGAAGTACCTGTGCACGGTCGTCCGGTTCAGCCCCAGCGCCGCTGCGGCTGCAGCCACGGTGAGCACCGGCACCTGCTGGCTGAACAAGGAAAGGATCTGCGCGGCGCGGCTCACGGCCTGGATGTCGCCAGAGTTGGCCCACCCGTCATGACTCACACGAGAAATCTGCTCACTCATACCCATCCGTTCATATAACGAAATCCTCGATCACAATACGGACGGTACGAGATACCCAAACACGGCACAAGGGCCGAGTATGTAACGTTTTGGTAACTAAATCCGTTCATAGGGCGCGATAAGTTACAAGTAGCTACTTGCGCTGTTCGTTATATGGATCTATTGTGCGGGATACAGACTCGATGGGCGGTGGATCATGCTCAGTACTGACGCGCTACTCGACGGAGCCCTAGACCTCCACGTGCACCCTGCCCCGTCGCCCTTCCCGCGACGGTTGCAGCTCTATGAGGCGGCGACCACGGCGGCCGCCGCTGGTTTCCGGACCATCGCCGTGAAGTCGCATCATCACAGCATGGTCACCGATATCCAGGCCGTCGAGGCGGCGGCGGGCAAGATGCCGCTGGAGGTCATCAGCGGGGTCTGCCTGAACAATCAGGTCGGAGGGCTCAATCCGTACGCAGTTGAACTGTCCCTCCTGCAGGGCGGGCGGTTCGTCTGGTTCCCCACTATCGCGGCGGCTAAGCACCTTGCCACCACCCTGCGGACGTTTCCCACCAGCAAGTTCCCGCTGCGGACCGCGGTCCCCGTCCCGGTCCTGGATGGGGACGGACAGCTCAGGAGTGAGGTTAACGAGATTCTCGAGCTCATCCGCCAGGCTGACGGGGTGCTCGCATGCGGGCATCTGGATGCTGCGGAAATCGATCTGGTGATCGACGCGGCGGTAGGGGTCGGCGTCCGGCGGATCGTGGTCAGCCATCCCAATTTCGTGGTGGACGCCAGCCCGGATCGATGTGCCGCGTGGGCGGAGAAGGGCGCCTACATCGAGCACAGCCTCTGCCACTACGTGGACGGCAGCACGTTCCGCAAGTGGGAACTCGACACCTTGCTCGAGTACGTCCACCGGGTCGGTTCGGGCCGGACCATCCTGTCCTCTGATCTCGGGCAGGCCGGCAACCCCACTCCGGTCGAGGCCTTCCGCTGGATCGTGCCACAGCTTGAGCAGGCGGGCGTGGCAGAGGCGGCAATCAGGGACCTGGTATCCACCTCCGCCCGCACCCTGGTGGACTGACCCCGCCATGCCTAACTCCCGGTGGGCGGCCCCCGGAACGCGCCCAGCCTTGCTCGGGCCGTGGATCAAGCTACCGTCGCCCATGTCTGTGGAGGCGATGTTCGCCGCGGGCGCCGACTTCGTCTGCATTGATATGTGCAATGGCTGGCTGTCCATCGACCGGGTCGCCGACTTGCTAGCCCACGCCGCCCAGCCTGGCCCTCGCCTCGTTCGCCTGGCGGCCGGCTCGCCGACCTCGACGGCCGGGCAGGTACTCGATGCCGGCGCCGATGGCATCGTCTTGCCCCACGTGAACTCGGTCGACGACGCCCGGCACGCTGTCGCCGCCGCACTGTTTCCGCCGGACGGCACCCGCGGCATGGGCTCGACCGGCCGCGCCGGGCGGTGGGGCCTGGTGACCACCGGCGATTACCTGGCAACAGGCCGGCTCGACGGCGCTCCGCCTTTCATCTCTGTCATGATCGAGACGGCTGAGTCAGTGCGGCAGGCCGCCGAACTCGCAAAGATCGACGGTGTGTCCCAGCTGCTCATCGGCACCGCCGACCTGGGTCTCGACCTCGGCCACGACACCGCCCTGCTCGACGACGCGGCCGATGAGGTTCTCCGTGCCTGCTTGCCCGCGCGCGTGTCGGCAGGGATCGCGGTGGGACGCCCCGAGGACGCGCTGCGCTACGTCAGGCGCGGGTTCGATATGGTCTACATTTCGAACGACCTGACCCTGCTCGCCCGATCCGCGCAGGCCTGCTTCGCGGCGGCCCGGACGGAGCCCGGCGCGTGAGGCCGCTGGCGCGCCCGGCCAGCCCGGCCGACCCGGCGGTGCAGGAGATCAGCCCCGGCATCTACGCCTACATTCAGCCTGACGGCAGCTGGTGGATTAACAACGCAGGCTTCTTGACGGCCTCGCAGGGGATCACCGCCATCGACACCTGCTCCACCCAACGGCGGACGGCGGCTTTCCGCGAGGCCATGGCCGATGTGTCACCGCGGCCCGTACGGACCCTGATCAACACCCATCACCACGGCGATCACACCTATGGCAACTACCAGTTCCCGGGAGCAACGATCGTGGCACATGAGAGGTGCCGCGCCGAGGTCCTGCGCGCTGGGCCGCCCGGCGACCGCGCTGCGGCCACCTGGAATACCCCGGAGTGGGGAGCGCTCCAGGTCGCCGCGCCCTTTCTCACCTTTACCGACAACATCAAGCTGTGGGCCGATGACCTCTGCTGTGAGGTCAGTCACGTGGGTACGCCCGCGCACACCGATAACGACTCCGTCATCTGGATACCCGAGCGGCGCGTGCTTTTCGCCGGTGATCTGCTGTTCAATGGGGGCACCCCCTTCGTGCTGGCAGGCTCCCTCGCTGGATCCCTGAGGGCGGTGGAAGCGCTCGCGGACCTCGGCGCGCAGATAATTGTTCCCGGTCATGGCCCGATATGCGGGCCGGAGGTCATCGGCGAGGTACGTGGCTACCTCAGCTTTGTCGACGACTTCGCCCGCAAGACCCACGCCGCCGGACTCAGCCCCCTGGAAGCCGCCAGGGCATGCGACCTGCGTGAGTACGCCGACCTGCTCGACAGCGAGCGGATCGTCGGCAACCTGTACCGGGCGTACGCGGAACTCGACGGTCAGCAGCCAGGCGTGCCGGTCGACCAGGCGGCTGCGATGCGAGACATGGTCGCCTTCAACGACGGCCGCCCGCTGACCTGCCGGGCGTAGCCGACGTGACGAAAGGCAGTGCCAGCAGGCACATACAGGAAGGACTCAGCTATGCGGTGGGCAACGTACCAGTCCAGCGGCGAGCACCGGGTCGGCCTGGTGGACGGGACAGTCATCCGGGCGGTACGCGGTGCCAGCCGGCTGATCGATCTCCTTGGTGACGACGGTGAACAGCTGGCGGCTGCCGCGGACCAGGCCCGGGCCAACCCGTTCGAAGTGGTCGACGTTGACGCGGTGGCCCTGCTGGCGCCAATTCCGGTCCCCCCGTCGATCCGCGACTTCATGGCATTCGAGGAACACATCAGGAACACCAGGAAACGCACTGGTGACATTGTCGATCGGGGCTGGTACGACACGCCTGTCTTCTATTTCACCAACCCGGCGGCCGTCCACCCGCCAGCCACCGACATCGCCATCTCCCCCGGTTCGGTGAAATTCGACTACGAACTCGAGATCGCTGCCATCGTAGGCCGGGAGGGTCATGATCTGGCCCCCGCCGACGCTGAGAATCACATCGCCGGCTACACGGTGCTCTGCGACTGGAGTGCACGGGATCTGCAGCGCGAAGAAATGCGCCAGCGACTCGGGCCCGCGAAGGGAAAGGACTCCGCGACCAGTCTCGGCCCCTTCCTGGTAACGCCGGATGAGCTTGAGCCATACCGCGCGGGCAACGGGTTCGACCTGTCCATGACCGCGTCGGTCAACGGGATTACTTGCTCGGCAGGGAACTGGTCCGCGATCTACTGGTCGTTCGCGGAAATGCTCGCGTACGCATCGCGCGGCACCCGCCTCGTTCCAGGCGATGTGTTCGGTAGCGGCACCGTCGGACGCGGCTGCCTCCTCGAGCTGTCCACCCTCTACGGCGAGGATGCCTACCCGTGGCTTCAGCCAGGCGACGAGGTCGCGCTCCACGTCGAGATTCTCGGCACCATCACCGGACGTATCACAGCAGGTGCCGACCCCATACCGTTGCGCTCGTAATCAGGCCTCGTTTCAGCGGACGGCCCAGCGGCGTCGGACAACCTCATGGTGCCGGCTTACTCTGGTAGCGCGTTCGCGGCAAAGGCGCCAGCAAGCCGAGGGCGCGGGCCTGCTCCACGGCCTCGTGGCGCCGGTGCACGCCGAGCTTGTCGTACAGGTGGCGCATGTGCGTCTTGACGGTGTTCACCGACAGGTAAAGCTGGTCGGCGATCTCGGGCGCCGAGAGCTTGGTCGGCAGGTAGCGCAGCACCCGGACCTCGCTCTGTGTTAGCCCCGGGGGGAAGATCCCCCCCAGACCCCCCCTTACGAGGGGGCTGCCCGCCCCCCCGTGCCCCCCGGGGCCCCCTTCGGGGGCGCTGTCCGGGTCGGCTGGGGATAGGAGGGTCAGGATCTCCGAGATAAGGGGTGCGTGGGGTGTGGCGAGGCGGAGGTGGTTCTCGAGCAACGCTGGGGCGGGGTCGAGGAGGAAGGGGAAAACTAGGCTTTCTGGCTCGGCGAGGTCGAGCGCGCTTTCCAGGGCGCGCCGGGCGGCGTCGGCGTCGCCGAGAGTGTCGCGGGCAATCGCCTCGAGCACGAGCGCCTGGACGTCCCACAGATGGGCGTTGACCAGCGGTGCGGAGCCGTCGAGGACGGGGGCGAGCGCGACCGTCGCCGCCTCCGGATCGTCCTGGGCGAGCCGGAGTACGGCCAGGGCGTTGCGCATCTCGGCGGTGTCGCGTTCCGGCCCGGGCATCGCGGCGAAGGTCTGGTCGACACGCTGCGTTTCGCCGAGCCGCACCAGCACTTGCAGCACGTGGGATCGCAGCCGCCCGGCGAGGATGTGCTCGGTCACCAGCTGCGCGGCCAGCCGCTCGGCCGCCCGGAACGCACCCAGCGCCGCCTCCGGGCGGCCGCTCACGACCTCCAGCAGCCCGCGGGAGTAGCGGAGCCTCATCCCGGCCGCCGGTTCGACCTCGGTCCGGAGCGTGCGCTCGGCCTGCTCGAGCGATTGTGCCCCGTCCGCGAGCCGGCCCCGGGCGACCATCGCCATGCCGAGCGCCAGGTGAGCAGCGCCGGCGACCGGCTCGTCGGTCCAGCCGTGCCGCCCGGCCAGCTCGATCGCCTCGCGGGCTCGTTGCACCCCCAGCGGGAAAGACCGCCAGCTAAGCAGCTGCGCCCAGTGCGCCAGCCCGGTGACCTCCAGGAAGGGCCGNNAGGGCCAGCGCCCGCAGATCCTCGCCCAGGCCGAGCCCCGCCGGGTCGGCGGCGCCGGCCGGTGCCAGCAGCGGTTGCGCCTGCTCGGACACGGCCGCGACATCCCCGCGCTGGCGGGCCAGTCGCATGCGCACGACGGCGAGGACGACCTGCGAGCGTGCGCGCCGCTCCGGAGGTGCCGATGCCAGGGCCCGGGTGGCGAGCACCACGTACCGTTCGGCTTCCTCCAACGACCCCCGGCCCAGCTCGACCCCGGCCCTGCGTGCGGCCAGCTCCGGATCCCCGGCGATCACGCCGGCCGGGAACCGGGCCAGCAGGTCGTGCGCGGTGGCGCCCAGCCCGCCGAGCCCCAGGCCGACCCAGTGGTCCGACAGCAGGCGGGCGGCCAGGCCCCAGTCCTGCGCCGCCTGGGCGTGCCGGACCGCCGCGGCCGGGTATCCGTGGTCCGCGTACCAGCCGGCCGCGGTTTCGTGCAGGGCGGTCAGCTCGGCCGGCGCGCTGCCCCGCAGCTCCAGCTGCAAAAGGTCGGCGAACAGCTGGTGGTAGCGGAACCAGGATCGCTGCGCATCCAGCGCGGCCACGAACGCGCCGGCCTGCTCGAGCTGCTGCAAGATGCGCTCGCCGCCGCTGGCCCCGGTCAGCAGGTCGGCCAGTTCGCCGTTCACCCGGTCCAGCACCGAGGTCCGCAGCAGCAGTCGCCGGACCGGCTCGCTCTGCCGCTCCAGCACCTCGGCCAGCAGGTACTCCGCGACGGTGCGCTCGCTGCCGGAGAACTCGGCCGCGAACCGGTCCGGATCCGGATGCCCGGTCAGCGACAGCGCCGCCAGCCGCAACCCCGCGACCCAGCCCTCCGTCCGGTCGTACAGCAACCCGAGCGCTGCCCCGGACAGCGGTATCCCGGTCGCCTCAAACAGCGCCCGCGCCTCCTCCAGGGTGAAGCGCAGGTCGGCCGCGCGGATCTCGGTCAGCTCCCCGTCCAGCCGCAGCCGGTGCAGGCCCAGCCGCAGGTCATGGCGGGTGGTGAGCACGAACCGGAGCCCCGCGGGCGCGCGCATCATCAGCAGTTCCAGCTGTTGCAGCGCCTCGGCCGAGCGCAGCTCGTGCACGTCGTCGATCACCAGCCAGACCCGGTCCTCGAGCCCGCCGAGATCGGTCAGGAGCCGCTCGACGACCGCCCAGCCGTCCAGCTCGGGAGCCGCCGTCAGCGGCCTGACCAGCTTCGACCCGGCGGCCGTGTCCCGCAGCGCGCCGAGGACCGACAGCCAGAACCGCTGCGGATCGCGCGCGGTGTCCTGTACCGGTACCCACGCCGCCTGCTCCGCCAGGTTCTGCTCAGCGATCCAGGAGCGCAGCAGGAGCGTCTTCCCGCTGCCCGCCGGCGCCGACACCACGGTCACCCGCCCGGCGCGAGCGAGCAGCCCGAAAAGCCCGGGCCGGGAGACGACTCCGTCCCGGATCGCGGGAGCGGCCGGAGGACCGGCGGCCCCAGACCAGCTGGCAGGCCCCACGTGCCCCTCCTTGACAGGCCCGCCCTCACCTTACGCCTCCGCCGCCCGCCCGGCAGCCCCCGGCGTGCGCGTCGGTCGCCGCCGGCAGCGGCCTCCGGAGCGGCGGCCTGGTCCCCGCCTAATCGTCTGCATCCTGTAATCCACCGGTAACACATCGCTCAGACATTCGGCACCATCGGCTTCCATTGGCAGGATCGCGCTCAGCGGAAGCTGGTGCGCCAGGAGACCCTGTCCTGCCTAGTCCCTCCAGCCCCGAACAGGCCTTTTTCGATCACCAGTTCGCGACCGGCGGCATTTTCGTGGTTGATTTAGGCTTGATGGCTGATTATGGGCGCTATAGCCCACCAAATCAGCCACGGAACCCGAATAAACCAAGATCTTTAGCGGGCGACACGCACCACGGTGGGCTGGAGCGCCACTCGACACATGGGTATCACCCGCACCGGCCCGAGGGCAGCCACGCCAAGCCGAGCCCAGCCGCACCAAACCGAGCCGAGCCCAGCCCGCCGGTTCAGGTTCAGGAGGCGGTCACCCCGGCCGCGCTGCACGGTGTGCTGGCCCGGATCGAGGCACTGGGACTCGAACTGCTCGAGGTATCTCGGTAGTCTGGCCGCAGCCGGCCCGCGAACCCGAAGGAGCAGGCGCATGACCGGAAGCTTTCTCGAAGAACCCCCGCCCTCCGCCCAGGTGCAGGCGCTCTACGACGAAGACCTCGCCGATGGCGGCTTCGTGTGGAACGTGTCCCGGCTGTGGGCGCACCAGCCCGACACCGTCAAGCAGCTGTTCGAGCTGATGTCGCAGGCCTTCGCGCCGGCCGGCCTGACCTTCCGCCAGCGCGGGATCCTGGTCGCCGCG
>PMOU01000620.1:20290-21251 GCA_003161205.1 Actinomycetota bacterium
CAAGGTCGCCAGGGATCCGAACGCGACGACACCAGCCGACATCCAGGCGCTCCGCGACACCGGGCTCGAGGACCGGCAGATCTTCGCCCTCACCGCCTTCGTGGCCCTTCGCCTGGCGTTTTCCACCATCAACGACTCACTCGGCGCTCAGCCCGACGCGCAACTCGCCGCCTCGCTGCCGCCGGAGGTGCGCGAGGCCGTCACCTACGGACGGCCCGTCGCCTAGGCGCCGGCCGTCAGCCGAGGTGGTGGACCTCCTGCAGGCCGTAGACCGGGGTGGGGATGCCCACCTGGCGGGCCTTGAGCTGGAGCGCCAGGTACAGCGAGTAATGCCGGGACTGGTGCAGGTTGCCGCCCATGAACCAGAGCGCTTGCTGCTGGGTGGGCTTCCACATGTTGCGCTCCTCGCCCTCCCAGGGGCCGGGGTCCTTGGCGGTGCTGGAGCCTAGCCCCCAGCACTTGCCGACCCGGTCCGCGACCTCGGCGGAGATCAGCTCGGCCGCCCAGCCGTTCATCGAGTTGTAGCCGGTGGCGTAGACGACGAGGTCGGCCGGCAGTTCGGTACCGTCCGCCAGGACCACGCCGTCCTGCGTCAGGTGGTCGACCTGGCCCCGGACGAGCTTGACGTCGCCGTTGGCCACCAGGTCGGCGGCGCCGACGTCGATGTAGTAGCCCGAGCCGCGGCGCAGGTACTTCATGAACAGGCCGGAGCCGTCCTCGCCCCAGTCGTGGTCGAAGCCGGCCTTNNTCGTAGAAGTCCTTGTCCCGTTCGCGCATCTGCTCGTACAGCGGGATCTGGAACTGGTGCAGGATCCGGTACGGCACGGACGCGAAGATCATGTCGGCTTTGTCGGTCGTGATACCTGAGGCCACGGCCCGTTCGGAATAGAGATCGCCCAGGCCGATGTCCATCAGGGTGTCCGACCGGACGATGTGGGTGGACGAGCGCTGCACCATCGTC
>PMOU01000620.1:21258-23663 GCA_003161205.1 Actinomycetota bacterium
CGGCACGTTGGGCCGGCCGGACATCCCGGTGGCCAGCACGAGCTGCCGGGGACGCAGCACCACGGACTGGCCCTCGCGCTGGACGTGGACCGTCCATTCCCCGCTGGCCTCGTCGTAGCTCGCGCTCGTGGCCTCGGTGTTCGGCCAGTAGTTGAGCTCCATGACCCGGGTGTAGGACTCGAGCCAGTCGGCGATCTTGTCCTTGGGCGAGAANNTACCAGACCGGGTCGTGCAGGCACAGGCTCTTGTACCGGCTCCGCCACGCCTCGCCCGGGCGGGATCGCTTGTCGATGACAATCGTGGGCACGCCGAGCTGGCGCAGCCGGGCGCTCAGCACGATGCCCGCCTGCCCGCCGCCGACGACCAGCACGTACGGCTGCTCGGTGACGCCCAGTTCCGACGCCTCCTGCTGGCGTTTCTCCAGCCAGCTGGTCCGGTCCCGGTTCGCGCCGTGCTCGGCGCCCATGGGCCGGCGCGGGCCCCTGGGCTCCTCGTGGCCCGTCAGCTCGTACAAGGTGGTCAGCAGGGTCCAGCACTGGCCATCGCGCAGCCGCAGGTGCCCGTGCCCCCGCCCGGCCGAGGTCTCGAAGTCGATCCAGGCCTCGGTGATGCCGCCGGCCTCCGCGGGTTCCTCGCCGTCGGTGACCTTCCAGCCGGACGGCCTGACCTGATCCAGGGTGGCGCTCAGCATGGCGGCGACGTCGGCGCGACCCTCGAAGGTCTTGATGTTCCAGGTGAACGCGATCAGGTCGCGCCAGAAGCAGTCTTCGGTGAACAGGGCGGACGCCCGGCCCGGGTCATTCGCGGCCAGGGCCGCACCGAACTCCTCGAGCCAGGTGCTGACTGCGGTCAGGGCCGGTTGGGTGGTCGTCGTCATTGACCCCTCTCCCGTCGTTGTCCGGGGATCGCACGCGAGTAACGCACCCGCGTACGACCAGCCTCGCCGGCGGGCCGCGGCCCGTCCATACCTCAACCGCCGACGGGCGGTCCTCAGCCGGCTGGCCGGGTATCACCGATGTTGCTGATCGCCAGGCTGCTGACCAGCCGCCGGCGCGGGTCAGCGTTCGTTGCCCGCCCTGAGCCAGGCGATGTAGCCGGCGGCTGCGCGGACGGTGCCGTACTCCGGCTCGAACCCGGTGTCCTGGCGGAGCCGGGTGATGTCAAGAGCGGCACCTGGCCGGCCGGCGCCGGCCGGGAGGTCGAGTGCGGCCTCGGGCACGGCTTCGCGGATGGCTGCGATCACCTCTGCGTTCGTGGTCACCCGCCCGGACGCGATGTTGTAGGTGCGGTGCTGGAGATGCCCGGCGAGCTGGATCAGGGCTATCGCGCGGCCGGTGTCCTTGACGTAGCACAGGTCGAGCCCGTCGCCGAGGTGCGGCGGGATGAGCAGGGCGGACAGGTCCAGGGGCTTGCCGCTGGCTGCCGCGTGGATGAGCGCGGGCGCGGCGAAGAACGGGTCCTCGTGGCCGAGGGGGCCCCAGGTGCCGGAGATCCGGAGGCTGACGATCTCCGTGCCGGTCGCCTCCGCGAGCTGCTCCCCGAGGAGCTCGGCGATCTTCTTCGACCGCGGGATCGGGTGCGGGGCGGTCAGGAGCACCGGCAGGTCCTCCGTCAGCGGGCCGCTGTGCGCGATGCCGCCGTAGACCCCGAGCGTGCTGGCGAGGCTCACCCGGCGCACGCCCCATTCCGCGGCGGCGCGGGCGATGTTGAGGAGCCCGTCGAGCAGGCCCTGGGTGGCCTCGATGCCCCCGGCCGTGCCCCGCGGCGCGGGGTAGCCCGCGAGGTGCACGATGCCGGTGATCTCGTGGCGCTCGCCGATCGCCCGCAGCGAGTCCAGGTCGGCGACGTCGGCCTGCTCCGCGACGACGGGCAGGTCCGCGAGATGCGGGGGGACCTGGCCGCTGCGGCGCTGCATCACGACGCTCGGCTCGCCGAGGCCGTGCAGCGCGCGGACGGTGTGGGAGCCGATGAACCCGGACCCTCCAGTGACGAGAATCATCGCGTTCCTTTCGTCAGCATGACAAATCATCAGTAGGACTGACGGTCAGTCTACTGGTATTATCGAGGGGTGTCGAGGCCGGGTTCTGAAGCAGCGGGCCGGGTCCGCGCGCGTGACGACGTGCTCGGCTATCTCCTCAAGCACGCGCACCTCGCGCTGGAGCACCGGGCGCAGGCCGCTCTCGCCGACGTGGGGGTGACCGTCCGCGACCTCGGCGTGCTCAGGGTCATCGCCAGCGGGGAGGCGCAGTCACAGCAGGAAGCCGCGGCCGTGCTGGGCGTCGACCGCACCTCGATGGTCGCGATCCTCGACGCACTCGAACGCCAGGGAATCGTCGCGCGCAGGCCTTCAGAACAAGACCGGCGACGCAACATCATCGCGCTCACCGACCACGGCTGGGAGGTAT
>PMOU01000124.1:0-7542 GCA_003161205.1 Actinomycetota bacterium
GGCCACCGCAGAGCACGGCCTGCTCGCCGAACAGGTCGGTCTCGGGCTCCTCGGTGAACGTGCTCTTCAGCGCGCCCGCGCGGGTGCCGCCGATGGCCTTGGCGTAGGCCAGCGTCAGCGGCCACGCGTTGCCGGTGGCGTCCCGCTCGACGCAGACGAGCACGGGCACGCCGCGGCCCTGGGCGAACTGGCGCCGGACCAGGTGACCGGGCGCCTTGGGCGCGACCATGCACACGTCGACGCCGGCCGGCGGGTCGATGAGGCCGTAGCGGATGTTCAGGCCGTGGGCAAAGAACAGCGCGTCGCCTTCCACCAGCGCGGGCGCGATCGCCTCGGCGTAGAGGGCCCGCTGCAGGTGGTCCGGGATCAGGACCATGATCAGGTCCGACTCCTCGCACGCTTCGGCGGGGGTGACCACCCGCAGGCCTTCGTTTTCGGCCTTCTCCCGGCTCTTGGAGCCCTCAGGGAGCCCGACCCGGACGTCCACGCCGGAGTCGCGGAGCGAGAGCGCGTGCGCGTGCCCCTGGCTGCCGTATCCGAGGACCGCGACATGCCGACGCTGGATGACGGAAAGGTCGGCGTCGTTGTCGTAGAAAATCTCTGCCACTGAATGGGCCTTTCTGTGTTGTCTGCGGTGTGCTGAGAATGCGGGGTCTTAGGCGCTGCGCTCCACCGGCCGGAGCGCGCGGTCGGTGATCGACCGGCCGCCGCGGCCGATGGCCACCATCCCGGACTGGACGAGTTCCTTGATCCCGAACGGCTCGAGCACCTTGATCAGCGCGTCGAGCTTGTCCTTGTTCCCGGTCGCCTCGACCGTGATCACGTCCAGCGCCACGTCCACGACCTTGGCCCGGAACAGGTTCACGGTCTCCAGCACCCGTGACCTGCTGTCGGCGTCGGCCCTGACCTTGACCAGGATCAGCTCGCGCTGCACCGTGGCCCCTGGCTCGAGTTCCACGATCTTCAGCACGTTGATCAGCTTGTTCAGCTGTTTGGTCACCTGCTCAAGAGGGTGTTCCTCGCCGTTGACCACGATAGTGATGCGGGAGATCTCTTCGTGCTCCGTCGGCCCGACGGCGAGGGAGTCGATGTTGAAGTTGCGGCGGGCGAACAGCCCGGCGATCCTGACCAGGACCCCTGGCTTGTTCTCCACCAGCACGGACAGCGTATGGAGGCTCATGTCGTGTCTCCCGTTCGCCTTCCCTCGTCGCTCATTCCGTTGCCCCTCCCCAGTCGGGCGCGAGACCGCGCGCGAACTTGATGTCGTTGTTGGACGTGCCGGCCGCGACCATGGGCCAGACCATGGCGTCCCGGTGGACGATGAAGTCCACCACGACGGGCCGGTCGTTGATGGCCATCGCCTGCTCGATCACCTTGTCCACGTCGCCCGTCTCGTCGCAGCGCAGGCCCACGCAGTCGTAGGCCTCGGCGAGCTTGACGAAGTCGGGGATCCGGGTGCCGGTCGGCCGGCCTGACTCCGGCGCCTTCGTCCGGTGCAGGTCGGTGTTGGAGTAGCGCTCGTTGTAGAACAGCGTCTGCCACTGCCGGACCATGCCGAGGCTGCCGTTGTTGATGATCGCGACCTTGATCGGGATGCCCTCGATGGCGCAGGTGGCCAGTTCCTGGTTGGTCATCTGGAAGCACCCGTCGCCGTCGATCGCCCACACGGTGGCGTCCGGCCGGCCCATCTTGGCGCCCATCGCGGCCGGCACGGCGAAGCCCATCGTGCCCGCGCCGCCCGAGTTGATCCAGGTGCCCGGGTGCTCGTAGTCGATGAACTGGGCGGCCCACATCTGGTGCTGCCCGACGCCGGCCACGTACAGCGCCGCCGGACCCGCGATCTGCCCGATCCGCTCGATCACGTACTGCGGCGCGAGCGAGTCGTCGTCCGGCTGGTCGTAGCCCAGCGGGTAGGTGGACCGCAGCGAGTCCAGCTGCGCCCGCCAGGCGGTCACGTCGCCCTGGCGGCCCTGCTCGTGCTCGGCTCGCACCACCGCGATCAGGTCGGCGATCACCTCACGGCAGTCACCGACGATCGGCACGTCGGCCCGGCGGTTCTTGGAGATCTCGGCCGGGTCGATGTCCGCATGCACGATCAGCGCACCAGGCGCGAACGTGTCGAGCTTGCCGGTCACCCGGTCATCGAACCGGGTGCCGAGCGCGATGAGCAGGTCGGCCTGCTGCAGCGCGCCGACCGCCGCCACGGTGCCGTGCATGCCGGGCATGCCGTAGTGCTGCGGGTGCCGGTCGGGGAACGCTCCCCTGGCCATCAGCGTGGTGACGACCGGGATACCGGTCAGCTCGGCGAGCTCGCGCAGCTGGGCGGCCGCGCGGGCCTTGATCACGCCGCCGCCGACGTAGAGCACCGGGCGCCTGGCCTCGGTGATCAGCCGCGCGGCCTCGCGCACCTGCCGGGCGTGCGGCCGGGTCACCGGGTGGTAGCCGGGCAGGTCGAACGGGACCGGCCAGCTGAAGTCGGTCATCGCCTGCAGCGCGTCCTTGGAGATGTCGACCAGCACCGGCCCCGGCCGTCCGGTCGAGGCCACGTGGAACGCCTCGCCGATGGTGCGGGCGATGTCCTCGGGCTTGGTGACGAGGAAATTGTGCTTGGTGATCGGGATGGTGATCCCGGAGATGTCGGCCTCCTGGAAACCGTCGGTGCCGATCAGGTTCGACGGCACCTGCCCGGTGATCGCGACGACCGGGACCGAGTCCATATAGGCATCCGCGAGCGGCGTCACCAGGTTCGTCGCGCCCGGCCCGCTGGTCGCCATGCACACGCCGATACGGCCGGTGGCCTGGGCGTAGCCGGTGGCGGCGTGTCCCGCGCCCTGCTCGTGCCGGACCAGGACGTGCCTGATCACCTTGGAGTCGAGCAGCGGGTCGNNAGCGCCTGCGCTCCGGTGGCCCGCACCTTGCCCGGGCTGGCGGCAGGCGCCCGCGGCGGCTCCGGCGAGGTCACCAGGGCACCGGGGCTGGCCTGGCCAGGGCTGGCCGGAGCCGGGCTCGCCGGAGCCGGGCTCGCCGGGGACGGGCTGACCTGGGCTGGGCTGGCCGGAACTGGGCTGGGCTGGTCGGCGGGACGGGCGGCTTCGCGGTGCGGCGAGCGGGCGGCCAGGTCCCGCGGGCTGGGGCCCGGGGCGGTCGCGGCCGCTGGCGGCCGCGCGGAAGCATCGGCTTCCTGGCGGCCCGTCATCTGCTCGGTCATCGGTAAGTCTCCATTGGCTTGCGGGTCGGCGGCATAAAAAATCCCCTCGTGCCTGACGGCAGTCGAGGGGAGCGCGCAGGGCTGGCTTGGTCAGCTGCCTGCGCGCCGGCCAAGTACGAGAATCTGCGGATGGGTCACGGGTACACCTTACTGCGGTCTGGAAACAAAACGTCAACCGCTGACGCGAGTTGTCTCACATTCTGAGACAGACGGCTCACGCGGCTCGGCCACCGTCTCTCCGCCGCCCGCAGACGTCCTGATCAGGGCTTCGATCCCCGGAGCGGCCATCGGCCTGGCGACCAGGAATCCCTGACCGTCATCGCAGCCCATCTCGCGCAGCGCGATGAGCTGGCGGGGCTGCTCGATGCCCTCGGCGACGACGCGCAGGCCCAGGGCCCGGCCGAGCTGGACTACCGTCCTGGTGAGCAATGTGAGGGTGTCGTCGTGGCCGAGGCCGGCCACGAACGAGGGATCGATCTTGATGATGTCCAGCGGAAGCTGCCGCAAGTGGGCCAGCGAGGCGTAGCCGGTGCCGAAGTCGTCGATCGCCAGCCGGACCCCGAGCCGGTGCAGGTCCGCGAGCCGGCCGATGATCAGCCCGTCGTCGGCGATCAGGATCCGCTCGTTCACCTCGACCGTGAGCGCCTCGGGCGGCAGGCCGGTCTCGGCAAGGATTCTGGCCAGCGTCGTGCTGAACCCGGGCGCGGTGAGCTGCCGGGCGGACACGTTGACCGAGACCCCGACGTCCGCCGAAGACCGGCGCCAGGCGGCGCCCTGCGCGCAGGCCTCGCGGAGCACCCACTCGCCGAGCGGGACGATCAGGCCCGATTCCTCGGCGGCCACCAGGAAGTCCCGCGGGGCCACCATGTCGTCGCCGCGCCACCAGCGGACCAGCGCCTCGGCTCCGGTGACGCGCGAGGTCTCCAGGTCGACGATCGGCTGGTACTGCAGTTGCAGCTCGCCGCCGCTGATGGCCTGCTGCAGGTCGCTGGTGATCCCGAGCCTGCGCACCACGTCCTCGTGCATGTGCGCGGCGTAGACCTCCACCCGGTCGCCGCCGGCCTCCTTGGCCCGGGACATGGCCACGTCCGCGTTACGCAGGACCAGGCTCGGCGGGTTGTCCGGGGAGCTGGGGTTCGGCTGGGTTCCCGGCTGGCCGGGGAGAACCTCGGCCAGCGCGACGCCGACGCTGACGGTGAGCGCGATCTGCTGCTCGGCCGCCCGGAACGGTTCCGCCGAGACCGCGCCGGCCAGCCGCTCGGCGATCTCGATGACCTCCTGGGCGCTCCCGGCGTCCTCGACCAGGACGGCGAACTCGTCGCTGCCCCAGCGCGCCACCGTGTCATGGACCGGCACGACGGCGCGCAGTCGCCGGGCGGCCTGCGCGAGCACCAGGTCGCCCGCGCCGTGTCCCACCGAGTCGTTGACCGCGGTGAACCGGTCCAGGTCGCAGAAGATGATCCCGGTCCGCCGGGCGCCCGGCCGTTCGGCTGCGTCGGCCAGCACCTCCCTGGTCCGCTCCTCGAGGTACGCGCGGTTGGGCAGCCCGGTCAGCCCGTCATGGAAGGTCAGGTGCGTCACCTGCTGGCGCAACGCCACCTGGTCGCTGACGTCGCGGGCCGTGACGAGCAGCTGGCCGGGCTCCCCCGGCGCCTGGTACCGCAGCACGGTGGACTCGACGTGCCGCCACGTCCCGTCGGCCGCGCGCACCCGGGCCGGGAACCGGCCTGATCCTTCGGCTCGCCCGGCGCCGGGACCTCGCGGGGACTCAGCGGAGCCCGCCGGGTGATAGCCGCCGAGCGCGAGGCGGACCGCGGTCAGGGCCGCGGCCCGGTCCTCGGGGTGAACGAGATCGAGCAGGCGCAGGCCGGCCAGGGCGCCCGGCGCGTAGCCGTAGTCCTCGACGGCCTGGCTCGCGTACCTGATAGCGCCCTCAAGATCACAGACCAGAACCACGTCGCTGGTCTGACTGGCCAGGTCACGCAGGCTCCGGCTGGATTCGCGCCAGATTCCCAGCACCGTCCCGTTCTCCCGGACGAGCATGAAGACCCGGGCGGCCAGGACGAGCACGGCGGCCCCGCCCGCCACGATCAGGGCGACCCCGGTCGCAGGCGCTCCGGCCAGCCCGTCGGCGATCACCATGAGGGTGGCCGCGGCGGCGGCCGCGGCGGCGATGACGGTGGCCGTCGCGGAGCTCGTGGTCCGGCGCGTCCAGCCGCCTTCGATGACCTTCCAGGGCGCCAGGCCGAGCAGCAGCGCCGCGACCAGGGGCACCAGCTGCGCCGCGACACCCAGGTGCCCGCCGGTGACCCGCTGCCCTACCGCCAGCGCGTCACCGGCGGTGATGGCGAGCAGGGACAGGTACGGCAGCGTGACGCGCCGCCAGGCGGTGGTGACCAGGGGCAGCAGCGCGCCTAGCACGGCCAGGTCGGCCAGCGGGTGGACCAGGGCGAGCAGGAATGTCGCCGGCCGCTCCCCAGAACGGTGGAATTCCGAGCTGAACTGCGTCACCCAGCCGATGATGAGCAGGGCGACCGCCAGGACGTAGCCATCCGCGAGCCCCGGCAGGACCGAGGCCCCGGTGGTGCCCTCGGATCCGTCCGGGTCGGACCGGTGCGCGGACCGGGTCGTGGCCAGCCGCTGGGCGCTGCTGTCGCCGTCCCGGCCCGCGATGGTCAGCACCCCGATACCGGCCGCCACGGCCGCCAGCGCCAGCAAGGACGGCAGATCGGCGAACGACAGCCCCAGCGCGGGGGTCAGGGCCCCGCCGGTGAGCTGGATGAAAATCAGCCCGGCGCAGTACATCGCGGCCCCGCCGGCCAGCCAGCGGTAGGCCCGCGCGACGGCACCGTCGTGCCCGCGCGCGCCGAGCCACAGGCTCACCGCCGCGGCGCACCAGGCCAGCATGCCAAGCACGCTCATCCCCGGATCTCCGAGATGATCGGGCGCACCCGGGCTCCTTCCGTTCGCTCTGCCGTTCTGAAGTACTCAACGCACGCCAGGTGAAAGCGGATAGCTTCGGCACGCTTTCGTTACGCCGTCGTAACGAAAAGTGGCTGGTCGCAAACAACCGTGCGCTGGCGACCACCGGGAGTCCCAACCCAAGCCCAGGAGACGGCCTCGCAACCGGTCTGGTGTTCACTCTACGTACCCGAGGTCACACTTCGGTTGAGAGGCGGACGCGGAAAGGCACCGGAGCCGGGCGCAGACCACCACAATCCGCCGAGGCTCAATCGGGGTTACGGACGGTAACCGGGCGAGGCGGGTAAAGCGGGCAGAAACGCCGCGGGCCCGTCCGGCGTTCCGGCGGGCCTGCGGTATGTGCCGGTTATCACATGGACGACCAGATCGTCCGGGGCCACCGGCATGCTGGCCGAGCGGGCCGCATGGCAGCATGATCTAACTGATCGAAATAGCTGCGTCATGGGAAACGGGCCAGTGAGAACCGGCCAGTCATGGACCAGGCCAGTCGGAACAGGGAGGCGTGCAGTGCGCAAGGTGCTGATCGCGAACCGCGGCGAGATCGCTGTGCGTATCGTCCGGGCGTGCCGCGATGCGGGGCTGGGCAGCGTGGCCGTGTACGCCGAGCCCGACCTGGACGCGCTGCACTCACGCGTTGCGGACGAGGCCTATTCCCTGGCCGGGGCGACCAGCCAGGAGACCTACCTGGACATCGACAAGATCATCAAGGTGGCGATCGAGTCCGGCGCGGACGCGGTGCACCCGGGCTACGGCTTCCTGGCCGAGAACGCCGACTTCGCGCGGGCGGTCAACCAGGCGGGCCTGACCTGGATCGGACCGCCGCCGGAGGCGATCGAGGCGCTCGGCGACAAGGTCCGGGCCCGGCACATCGCCCGCGAGGCCGGGGCGCCGCTGACGCCGGGCACGCCGGACCCGGTCTCCGGCGCCGAGGAGGTCCTGGCCTTCGCCCGGGAATACGGCTTCCCGGTGGCGATCAAGGCCGCGTTCGGCGGCGGCGGCCGCGGCCTCAAGGTGGCCTGGCGCGAGGAGGAGGTCGCCGAGCTCTACGAGTCGGCGGTCCGGGAGGCCACCGCGGCGTTCGGCCGGGGTGAGTGCTTCGTCGAGCGGTACCTGGACCGGCCNNCCCGCGGCCACGTGGTGGTCATCTCGACCAGGGACTGCTCCCTGCAGCGCAGGCACCAGAAGCTGGTCGAGGAGGCACCGGCCCCGTTCCTGTCCGCGGAGCAGACGCAGCAGCTGTACTCGTCCTCCAAGGCCATCTTGCGGCTGGCGGGCTACGTGGGCGCGGGTACCTGCGAATTCCTCGTCGGGCAGGACGGCACGATCAGTTTCCTGGAGGTCAACACCCGGCT
>PMOU01000124.1:7556-18101 GCA_003161205.1 Actinomycetota bacterium
TTCCGGATCAACGCCGAGGACCCGGGCCGGAACTTCCTCCCGGCCCCGGGCACGATCACCGCCTGGGCCCCGCCGTCGGGCCCGGGGGTCCGGCTCGACGCGGGGTACGGGAACGGGATGACGGTCCCGCAGGTGTTCGACTCCCTGATCGCCAAGCTGATCATCACCGGCGCCAGCCGCACCCAGGCGCTCCAGCGGGCGGCCCGCGCGCTGGCCGAATTCGAGATCGCCGGGATGCCCACGGTGCTGCCCTTCCACCGCGCCGTCGTCATCGACCCGGCCTTCACCGGCGAGCCGCTGCGGGTCCACACCCGCTGGATCGAGACCGAGTTCGCCGCTGACCTGCCGCCCCAGGATGCCGCAACAGATGGGGCTGACGGGGTTAGTGGGGCGAAGGAGCGGGAGAAGATCACCGTCGAAGTCGGAGGGAAAAGGCTCGAGGTAATAGTCCCTGCCTCCCTGGCCACCGCGGGCCCCCGGACCCCCGGAGGGGGTCCCCGGGGGGCACGGGGGGAAGGTTCCCCCCGTAAGCGGGGGGGTCTGGGGGGGTCGTCCCCCCGGGGAGACAGTCTCGTCAGCCCGATGCAGGGCACGATCATCAAGATCGCCGCCAGTGAGGGGCAGCAGGTCGCGGCCGGGGACGTGGTCGTGGTGCTGGAGGCGATGAAGATGGAGCAGCCGCTCACCGCGCACAAGGCCGGCACGGTCACCGGCCTGGCGGTCGAGGTCGGCCAGACCGTCACCGCGGGCGCCACCATCTGTCAGCTCGCGGACTGACCGGCCGCGGAGCGACCGGTCGTGACCAAGCTCCCCGGAGATCCGAGCGCGGGGGGAAAAGCGCTGTTCGCGATCGGTTTCCGGCTACCCGAACGCAACCGGGAATGGGTGCGGCACGAGCTGACCGACGCCGGGTGGCGAAGCCGGCTGACCATCCGGCACGTGCTCGTGGTGCTGCCGGTCTGCGCGGCGCTCGCCCTGCTGCCCGGCCCGGCCTGGATCCGGATCATGGTGCCCGCGCTGTTCTTCATCTGCAGCGTGGGGATCGTGGCGATGTACGCCGACGACATCCGGGTCTCCCGGCTGCGGCGGCACGGAATCGAGCCCCCTGATGATCGCGACCTGGGGCGGCCTTCGCATTGATGGGGGCACGCAGTCGGACCGTTCGGCCAAAAATCTTTAAGGAATGTCGCCGGTGAACTCCATTAGTTTCCTGGCCGCTTCGGTCAGGCTGCCGGACATCGACGGGTAAACGGCGAACGTGCGGGCCAGCTGCTCGGCGGTCAGGCGCTGCTCGACCGCCACCGACAGGGCGAGGATCAGCTCGCTGGCCCGCGGGGCGACCACCACGCCGCCGAGCACCACGCCGGTGCCCGGGCTGGTGAGCAGCTTCACGAAACCGTCGCTGATCCCGGCCATCTTGGCCCGCGGGTTGGTGGCCAGCGGCAGCTTCAGCTCCCGGGCCGAGACCTGGCCGGCGTTGACCGCGCGCTGGGACACGCCGACGGTGGCGATTTCCGGGTCGGTGAAGATCGTCGCGGCGACGTGGCCGAGCCGCAGCGGACCGACCGCCTCGCCGAGCGTGTGCCACATCGCGATCCGGCCCTGCATGGCCGCCACCGACGCCAGCATCAGCACGCCGGTGCAGTCTCCGGCCGCGTACACGCCCGGCGCCGACGTCCGGGACACGCGGTCGACCTCGATGAAACCGCCTTGGCCGACCTTCACCCCGGCCTCCTCGAGGCCGATGCCCTCGGTCCTGGGGATCATGCCGACGGTGAGCAGGCAATGACTGCCGGTCACGGTCCGGCCGTCGGCCAGGGTGACCGTGACCGTGTCGCGGTCCCGGCTGACCGCCTGCGCACGCGAGCGGCCGAGCACGGTCATGCCGCGGCGGCGGAACACGCCCTCGATCAGGGCGGCCGCGTCCTCGTCCTCCTGCGGCAGGACCCGGTCCCGCGAGGACACCAGGGTGACGCGCGAGCCGAGCGCCTGGTAGGCGCTGGCGAATTCGGCCCCGGTGACGCCTGAGCCGACCACGATGAGGTCCCTGGGCAGCTCGGTCAGGTCATAAAGCTGCCGCCAGGTCAAGATGCGCTCGCCGTCGGGCTGCGCGCCCGGCAGGATCCGGGGCGAGGCTCCGGTGGCGAGCAGGATGGCGCTGGCGGTGATCTCCTGGTCGCCGGCTTTAATCGTGCCGGGGCCGGTCAGGCGGCCGGGGGCATGGATCACCTTGACGCCCTCGGCCGCGAGCCGGGCGGCGATGTCGCGGGACTGGGCCCGGGCCAGATCGGTGATCCGCTCGTACAGCCGGGCGGGGTTGACGGTGGCCAGGCCGCCGGTAGCGATGCCGAGACCCGGGGACCGGTTGAGCATCGTCATCGCGTTGGAGGTCTCGATGAGGGTCTTGGACGGCACGCAGTCGGTCAGCACGCAGGCGCCGCCGAGCCCGTCGGAATCCACGACGGTGACATCGGCGCCGAGCTGGGCCGCGACCAGGGCGGCCTCGTAACCGCCGGGGCCGCCACCGAGGATCGCGATTTTAGGACGTGGCAAGGTCACGGTGAGTCATCTCCCCGGCGGGGCGGTCGCAGGGCTGATCGCGCGGTTGGTCTAACGGGTCTTACGGATGGTCTTACGGTCGGTCTTGCGGTGGGTCTTACGGTTGGTCGCGGTCAGATATCGGGCGCGGGACAATGCCCGGCATCCGGAGGCGGGACGCCGTACGCTTGCCCCCGTGGCACTGTACGCGGCCTACGGCAGCAACATGGACCCGGCGCAGATGCTGCTGCGCTGCCCCCACTCGCCGCAGCGGGGAACCGGGTGGCTGGAGGGATGGCGACTGACGTTCGGCGGCGAGGACATCGGCTGGGACGGAGCCCTCGCCACCGTGGTCGAGGATCCGTACGAGCGGGTCTTCGTGGTGCTCTACGAGCTGTCCGAGAACGACGAGAAGGAACTCGACAACTGGGACGGGGCTAGCCTCGGCTACTACCGCAAGGCCAAGGTCCGGGTCGAGACCCTCGACGGCGACGTGCTGGCCTGGCTCTACGTGCTCAACTTCTACGAAGGCGGCCTGCCGTCAGCCCGGAACGTCGGCATCCTCGGCGACGCCGCCGAGAAGGCGGGCGCCCCGGCGGACTACGTCGCGGCGCTGCGCGCCCTGCCCTGCGGCAAGCTCGGCGACTCGAGCACCGAGCTCGAGCCGCCCTGGACCTGAGCGTTCTGTGGGCCTGGACCTGAGCGGGCGCTGGGCTTGGGTGGCACTGGGCTCGGGACTTGGTCGTGCGGGCGCTGGGCTCGTCGTGCCGCGATAACTAAGCCTCGTGCGTGCCGTGATAACCAAGTGAACCGTGGTGTTCTGGTCCGGGGAGGATCGGGGCTTCGGGGAGTATTTTGTGCACCATAGGCCACAAAATGCTCCCACTAGCCCGAATACTCCCAGATAATTTCCTATGAGAACGAACACGTAAGCGAAATGATGCGGTGTGGTAATCGGGGGCACGCGAAGCCGGGCCAGGGCACGCGGTCTTGCTGGAAAGACGCAGCATGCTTGCGGCATAAGGCGAGGCAGACGATCAGGAGGATCAGGGCGGGGATGAGGAGGGCGGCGAGTGCCTTGCGGCTCCAGGTGCTCTTGAGCGGCTCGAGCCAGCCGGGGTTGGCGGGTTCTTTGGCGGGGGTCTCGGCGGTGCCGGTGGCCCAGACGGTCTCGGCTTGAGCGGCGGTCGCGCGCTCGTTGAGGAGGCGGGCGATCTTTTCTGCTTCCGCCTCGGCGGCGGAGACGGGGGCGGGGGCGGTGACCGGGCCGCCGCCCAGCATGCCGCCGCCGGCCAGGCTGCCGCTCCGCAGGCCGCCGCTTCCCAGGCCGCNNCCAGGCCGCTGGTCCCCAGGCCGAAGGACGAGCGGCGGGGGCGGGAGGCGCGGCGGGCTTTGGACTCGGCGGTGACCTGGCGGCGGCGGGAGTAGTGCACGGCCCAGGAGCTGATGACCTTGGCGTGCTTCTTGCCGTCCGGGGACGCGCCCGGCTGGCCCCAGTCGCAGTGCACCCGCAGCAGGTCGACCAGGTCCACCTTGGTCACGCTCGCCCAGCCGATCCGGTAATCGCGCAGCGGGTTCCGGA
Source organism: Actinomycetota bacterium (assembly GCA_003161205.1). Next base: position 11,677 of record PMOU01000124.1, read on the forward strand.
CCGTTATCCCCGCCTCATCCGCGATGATCCTGGGCCGCTGCGCCGCGACGTAGGCGATGCCGGTGGCCAGCAGCAAGATGGCCGCCGCGACCGCGGAAACGTGATCGCGGCCCTGCACGGCCAGGTCCACCCAGTTGGCGACGGCGAACACCAGCCACACCACCCAGACGACGAGGGCGGTCGGCGAGCGGAACGTCTGGACCTTGGCGCCGGCGNNGTTCTTGGCGGCGCTGTTCTTGGGGGCGGCCGCGGTGGCTCCGGGCAGCGCGTCGGGTGGCATGCCGTTTCGCGGTGAGCCACCGGACGAGGGGTTAGCTGCCATGCTCCCGCGCTTTCCATGATGAGCCCGCCGGTCGGGCGGCCTCATCTAGGTTAACGGGCGGGCGGGGATGCGGGCAGACGGTGCCTGGCCTGATGCACGGGTAAGGCGCCGGTGACGCCGGGAAGGGGCTGGGCGACCATCGCTCCGTCGTCCCACAGGGCGGTGATCGCCGTGGCCGCCAGCACCCGGACGCCGACGCCGATGGCGTGCTCGTCGACGTCGAACGTCGGCTGGTGCAGGTCGTAGGAAGCGGTCGAACCGGGCACCCGGGTGCCGAGCCGGGCCAGCGCGCCGGGGATGGACTCCAGGTACCAGGCGAAGTCCTCGCCGCCGAGGCTCTGCGGGGACTGCACGACCGAGCCCGCGCCCAGCACGCCGAGGGCGGCGGCGGAGATCATGGCCGTACTGGCCTGGTCGTTGACCGTGGGCGGCACGTAGCGCTGGTAGCTGAACTCGGCGTTCAGCCCGTACGCGCCGGCCACCGAGTCGATGAGCCCCTTGAGCAGATCGGGAGCCGAGTGCCAGGCATCATCGTCCAGGCAGCGCACGGTCCCTTCCACCACCCCACTGTCCGGGATCGCGTTCGCCGTGGTCCCCGCGCTGACCCGGCCCCAGACCACACTGAGGCTGGACCGCGGGTCGACCCGCCGGGACAGCGCGGCCGGCACCTCGGTGATGATCTTGCCGAGGGCGTAGACCAGGTCCGCGGTCAGATGCGGCCGGGCGGTGTGCCCGCCGGGCCCGGACACCCGGACCTCGATCTTGTCGCACGCGGCGGTGATCGGACCCGAGCGGACGCCGAGCTGGCCGGCGTCCAGCCGGGGATCGCAGTGCAGGGTGAAGATCCGGCCCACCGAGGCGAGGCTGCCCGCCGCGAGCACGTCCAGCGCGCCGCCGGCCGACTCTTCCGCGGGCTGGAAGACCAGCCGTACCCGTCCCGGCAGCAAGCCCGCGGCGGCCTGGGCGGCCAGGAACAAGCCGGTGCCGACCAGCACGGTGGTGTGCACGTCGTGACCGCAGGCATGGCAGACACCCGGCACCGTGGAGCGGTAGGGCACGTCCTTGTCGTCCGTCATGGGCAGCGCGTCGAGGTCGGCCCGGAGAGCAACCACGGACCGTTCGGCATAAGGATTTTGCTCCGGGCCGATGTCGACGATCAGGCCCGTGCCCTTAGGCAAGATCACCGGCCGGAGTCCCTCCGCGGCCAGGCGCAACGCGACCCGGCGGGTGGTGCGGTGCTCGGAGTACGCGAGCTCGGGGTTCGCGTGCAGGTCGCGACGCAATTCGATCAGCTCAGCCTCGTGTGCGGCGAGGAACACGTCCAGATCCGCGAGCAGGTCATTGCCTGCCATGCCCACCATCCCCCTGTGTGCAGAACCTATCCTCGGCGAACTCGGTCGCCAGAGCATCCACCACGCTGACGAGTTCCCCGGTGCGTGAGTAGATGGCGCGCTGGCGTTCGTAGGAGGCGCCGTGCTCGAGCACGTCGGAGGCCACCGAGAGCTCGTCCAGGCAGCCGAGCCTGACGGCGACCGGCTCGAGCTCGGCGATCAGCTCGTAGAGCTCGTCCCGCAGCGGCGCCGTGGCCCCGGCCTCGTCAGTGATCACGATCGCGTCCAGCCCGTACCGCGTCGCGCGCCACTTGTTGTCCCTGACCACCCAGGTCGACGGGCATGGCAGGGTGTAGCCACGGTCCAGCTGCGAGTCGAACAGCTGGACCAGGCACTGGGAGAGCGCCGCGACCATGCCCACTTCGCGCAGCGTCGGCACGCCGTCGAACATGCGGATCTCCACGGTGCCAAAGTCCGGGTGCGGCCGGATGTCCCACCAGACCTCCTTGATGCTGCGGATCGATCCCGCGCGCAGCAGAGTGTCCATGTAGTCCTCGAACTGTTTCCAGTCCGACAGCCGGTGCGGCGGTCCCGCCGTCGGCAGCGCGCCGAATGTCACCGACCTGCTCGAGGCGAGTCCGGTGTCGTACCCGCACCAGTACGGGCTCGACGCGGTAATCGCGAGAAAGTGCGGAAGATAGGCGGCGAGGGCATTGACGATCGGAATCGCCTTGCTCACGTCACGAATCCCCACATGGACGTGCACGCCGAAAGTCTGAATCCGGCGGGCCAGCCACTGCATTTGCTCGACAAGCTCCGCATAGCGCTGGTTAGGCGCCATTGTCGCGTCGCGCCAGTCACTCACCGGGTGAGTGCCGGCGCACGCCAATAGGATACCGTGATCCGCCGCCATCCGCTGGAGTTCCGTGATGGTCTCAGCCAGCTCCCTTGTCGCCTCGGACACCGTACTGCAAATGCCCGTGACCAGCTCAAGCGTGGACTGCATCAGCTCGTGGCGGATGCGCGGATGCTCGCCGGTATCGCCGCTTACGGGGAGCTCGTCCAGCAGCTTGCCCGCATCCTGGCGAAGGAGCTTGGTCTCGCGGTCGATCAGCTGCAGCTCCCATTCGACGCCAAGCGTCGGACCGCGCGATGGATTCCACTCGATAGGCACGGCTGACCTCCAGGCCCGAAATTGATAAATGTCACATTTTTTCGGGCTGGTACTCGCCCCATACGTCCCGCAGCGCGTCGCAGACCTCGCCGAGAGTGGCGTCGGCCCGCAGCGCGTCACGGAGCGGATAGAGCACGTTTCCGGTGCCTTCCGCCGTTGATTTGAGGGCGGCGAGCGCGCGGCCGACGGCGGCCTGGTCCCGCCGCTTCCGCACCGCGGCCAGCCGGGCGGACTGTTCGGCTTCGAGGGCCGGGTCAAAGCGCAGCGGCTGATAGGGCTCCTCGCCGTCGGCGGTGAACCGGTTCAGCCCGACGATCACCCGCTTGCCCTCGTCGATATCCCGCGCGACCTGGTACGCCGCACCCTCGATCTCGGTCTTCTGGAACCCCTGCTCGATCGCCGCCGCCGCGCCGCCCATGTCCTCGATGCGCTCCATCAGCTCTTTCGCGGCCGATTCGACGTCGTCGGTCATCGACTCGATCGCGTAGGAGCCCGCGAACGGGTCCACCGTCGCGGTCAGGTCGGTCTCGTACGCGATCACCTGCTGGGTGCGCAGCGCCAGCCGGGCCGCCTTGGCGCTGGGCAGCGCGAGCGCCTCGTCGTAGGAGTTCGTGTGTAGCGACTGCGTCCCGCCCAGCACGGCCGCGAGCGCTTGCAGGCTCACCCGGACCATGTTCACCTCCGGCTGCTGCGCGGTGAGCTGGACCCCCGCTGTCTGGGTGTGGAAGCGCAGCATCTGTGACCTGGGGTCCTGGGCCTTGAACTCGTTTTTCATGATCCCGGCCCAGATCCGGCGGGCCGCGCGGAACTTCGCGACCTCCTCGAGCAGCGTGGTCCGCGCGACGAAGAAGAAGGAAAGGCGCGGCGCGAACTCGTCGATCTTCAGGTCGGCCTGCAGCGCCGCCCGCACGTATTCCCTGGCGTTGGCCAGCGTGAACGCGATCTCCTGGACCGGCGTCGCGCCCGCCTCAGCCATGTGGTAGCCGGAGATGGAGATCGTGTTCCACTTCGGCAGTTCCGCCCGGCAGTAGGCGAACGTGTCCGCCACCAGGCGCAGCGACGGGCGCGGCGGGTAGATGTAGGTGCCGCGGGCGATGTACTCCTTGAGCACGTCATTCTGGATCGTGCCGGTCAGCTTGTCCGGGCGCACGCCCTGCTCCTCGCCGACCGTCTGGTACATCAGCAGCAGGACCGCGGCGGGCGCGTTGATCGTCATCGAGGTGGACACCTTGTCCAGCGGGATGTTGCCGAACAGGGTGCGCATGTCATCGACGGTGTCGATGGCCACGCCGACCTTGCCCACCTCGCCGTGCGCGACCGGGGCGTCGGAGTCGTATCCCATCTGCGTGGGCAGGTCAAAGGCCACGGACAGCCCGGTGGTGCCCGCCTCGATCAGCTCGTGATAGCGGCGGTTGGACTCCGCGGCGGTCGCGAAGCCCGCGTACTGCCGCATCGTCCACGGGCGGTCGACATACATCCGCGGATACACTCCGCGAGTAAACGGATACTCTCCTGGCCGACCGAGCTCCTCCTCCGGCCGGAAGTCCGTAAGCTTGCTGTCGTCGTAGACGGGATCGACCGGAAGTCCTGATTCAGACGTGCGCTCCATGTGGACAGGTTACTTCGGGGTAGCCGTGCGGCCCATCGCCGGAGCGGGGAGAGGCTCATGCTGGACCGGTTGCGCCTGCGGGCCGTGCTCGCCCTGACGGCCGTCGCGGTCGCTCTTGCGACCCCCGCTCTCGCTCTCGCTCTTGCGGCCCCGGCTGTCGCGGCCGCGGCTCTCGCGGCCTCGGGCGTTGCCTCCCCGTCGCCGTCTGGCACGGCTTCACCGGCGGCCGCCCCGACGGCCATCGGGGGCGCCGAGCTGGGCGGGCACCGCTTGATCGTCAACTACGGGTCGAGCGGGGTCGGCAAGCTGCCGAAGGTGACCGCCTCGGCGTGGGTCATCGCCGACGCCGGCACCGGCCAGGTGCTCGCGGCCAGGAACCCGCACGGGTGGTACCGGCCGGCCAGCACGCTCAAGGTGCTCACCGCGATCTCGCTGATCCCGCTGCTCAACCCGGACGGGACCGTGGTCGCGACCAAGCAGGCCACCTCGGTCCCGCCGAACGTGGTCGGCCTCATCACCGGGCATGCCTACAAGATCTCTGACCTGTTCACCGCGCTGCTGACGCTCTCCGCCAACGACGCCGCGGTCGCGCTGACCCAGGCGACCGGATCGTTCAGCGCGGGCATGGCCGTGATCAACGATGAGGCGCGGAACCTGCAGGCCGACGACACCGTGGCCGTCGATTCCAACGGGCTCGACGCCCACGGCCAGCACACCTCCGCCTATGATCTGGCGCTGATCGCCCGGCAGGCGCTGCGGATGCCCGCCTTCCTGACGTACGACGAGTCGATGAACGCGAAGTTCCCGGTCAGCGCGCACAAGACGGTCGCGCTGTACAACGAGAACTCACTGCTCACCAGCTATCCGGGCGCCATCGGCGGCAAGATCGGCTGGACCAGCGCCGCGGGCGCTACTTACATCGGGATGGCCAGGCGGAACGGCGTCACGCTGATCGTGACCCTGCTGCACTGCCCTGCGCTGAGCGAGGTCAACTCGGCCGAGAAGCTGCTGAACTGGGGTTTCGCGGCTGACGGCAAGGTCAAGCCGGTCGGCACGCTGGTCAGCGCACGGCAGCCGGTCGCCTCCGCCTTTCCATCCGCCTCTCCCTCCGCCTCTCCCTCCGCCTCGGCTGCCTCGGCTGCCTCTGGCTCGGGTCGGCCGGCGCGCCGGCAGGCGTCTCCGGCCCGGTCACATTCGGTCGCCGCAGGCCCGTCGGTGCTCGCCGCCGCCGGGTTCAGCTGCCTCACGGTGGTCGCCGTCGGGTTCACCTTGGCCTACAACCGCCGGCAGCGCCCGGGAGCGGGTCCTAGCCGGCCGGCTTGAGCAGGCCGATGCGGTCGCGGGCGAGCGCCATGGTGGGCCCGGCGACACGGCGGGCCTGCGCGGCGCCACGGGCGAGCACGCGGTCCAGCCCGGCCTCATCGGCAAGGATCCGCTGCGTCTTCTCCCTGATCGGCGAAAAGGTGGCGACGACGAGCTCGGCGAGGTCCTTCTTGAACCCGCCGTAGCCCGCGCCCTCGTACCTGGTCTCCAGAGCGGCGACCGGCTCGCCGGACATGGCCGAGTAGATGCGCAGCAGGTTGGTCACGCCCGGTTTGGCCTCCGCGTCGGCACGGACCTCCGAGCCCGCGTCGGTGACCGCGCGGGCGATCTTCTTGCGGATCACGGCCGGGTCGTCCAGGACATCGATGATGCCCTGCGGTGAGGACGAGGACTTGCTCATCTTGGCCGTCGGGTCCTGCAGGTCGTAGATCTTAGCGACCTCGGCGAGAATGTAGGGCTGCGGCGGCACGAACGTCTGGCCGTACCTGTGGTTGAACCGCTGGGCCAGCGTCCGGCTGAGCTCCAGGTGCTGCCGCTGGTCCTCGCCCACCGGCACCTGGTCGGCCTGGTAGAGCAGGATGTCCGCAGCCTGCAGGATGGGGTAGGTGAACAGGCCGACGGATGCCTGGTCCTGGCCTTCGCGCGACGACTTGTCCTTGAACTGGA